>JAYUGD010001154.1:0-2920 GCA_043767785.1 Zavarzinella sp.
CTCGACTGGATCACACGAACCGACGCCGTCAACTATTTCCGCCACGCCGGGTACCCGCTAGACGGAAGCTGAAAATGCTCTAACGGCTTTGCGTGAGCATATGGCTTCCGGCCCAAGCCATGCTCACGCAAAGCCATGAGCATGGCACCCGATGAGACCTCTCCATGCCTGTTATCGAAGATCATCCCACTGCGTCGGTACTTGGTGTCCCCTGATCCCAGACGCCGCGAGACGGTCAGCAGTTCATATCTGAAGCAAGTTCCCAGCGCCAATACTCCCGCCGGGATCAACCCGGCGGCTCGTCAGGCAGCGGTTCACACTCACAAATCCCTCGGCCCCTCTTCGACCTCCGGGACACTCATCCCCCCATCAGCTTCCTTCAGCAACCCGTGCAAGTCCAGATGCCGCGTGAACATGTTCAACTCACCTTGGGGCGTGCGGGGCCATGCGTCGGGCGGGCGGTCCCAGTACAGTTCCACGCCGTTGTCGTCCGGGTCGCGGAGGTAGAGGGCTTCGCTGACGCCGTGGTCGCTGGCGCCGTCGAGCGGGATGTTGGCGGCGATCAGGCGGCGCAGGGCGTCGGCCAGGGCGGCGCGCGTGGGGTAGAGGATGGCGACGTGGTACAGGCCCGTCGTGCCGGGGGCGGGCGGGTCGCCGCCTTTGCTCTCCCAGGTGTTCAGGCCGATGTGGTGATGGTAGCCGCCGGCCGAGACGAAGGCCGCCTGTGTGCCGTACCGCTGCGTGATCTCGAAGCCGAGGACGCCGCGGTAGAACCGCAGCGCGCGGTCCAAGTCGGCCACCTTCAAGTGGACGTGGCCGATGCGGACGCGGGGGTCGATTGGGCGGGCGGTGTCGTCGGGAATCATGATCGCGTCTCCGGTTCACTGTCGGCAAGCAGTCTCACTCCATCTGTAGGCTCTCGAACCCCCGGACCGTCACCGAGATGCGCCGGCCCGTGTAGCGCATCGACTTCGGGACGGCGTGCTTCCACACCTCGTTGGTGTCGCGCGGCAGCACGAACACCGTGCCGGCCGGGGTGCGGAAGTCCAGTGTCTCGCGAGCGTCGCCGGTGCCTCGGCTCAGGCGGAAGACCCGCTCCTCGCCGAAGGACATGGTGACGATGGGGGCGCCGACGACCATGTTGCGCGTGCTGTCGTGGTGCGGGCCGATGTAGTGGCCCGGCCCCTCGTACCAGTTGAGCAGGACGGCGTTCAGGGTGGGGTGAACCGCGCGCCGTGCCCACGCCAACAGCGGTTCCAAGATCGGCGGGAGGGGCACGGCCGTGCTGGTCTGGCCGCTGAAGTGGTAGTTGAGGCCGTAGGCTTGTTGCCAGCGGGGAATTTGGACTTCCTTGCCGTGCATCCAGATGCGCGGCTTGGTGTCCGGGTGCAACGCCCACGCGGCCTCGAACGTGGCGGCGTCCCATCGCAACTCGTCGGGCAGATTACCCGTGAGGAAGTGGAGGCCGTCGCCCAAGTCGTGGGCGGTGAACGGGGAGAGGGGGTCCATCTGGAAATCGTACCGCCGGCGGGGCGGGGGCGGCAGGTCAGTCGAAGTCTGTCACGCGCCGGCAATCGGGAGCGCTCCGTTTTTGTCGAAGCCCCGGCGAGCGGGGGACGTCAGTCCCCCGATTCTGACCGCGAGCGTCTCCCGCATCAAAAGAATCAGGGGACTGACGTCCCCCGCTCGCCTCGATTTCGACCGAGGGAGCGGAGGACACTGGCCCCCTCGACCAAATAATACAACAACACTCCGCACTTCCCCGCGAGCCAACGATGACCTCTCCCCGCCGTCCCTTCCTCGTCGCCCTGTTGCTGGTCGCCGGGCCGGCCGCCGCCGCGGACCCCGTGACCAAACGGGAACTGCTCACCTACGCCAGTTCCATCGACGACACCAAGCCCCTGCTCGCCGACGTGGAGTACGTCGCCGACGGCAAGAAGAAGCCGCTGTTGGTCGTGATGCACGGCTACCGCGGGTCGCGCAAGGCGGTGGCGCTGGACGTGAAGGAACTGGCCGCGCGCGGCGTCTTCGCGGTGGCCCCGGACATGCGCGGGTGCGGCGACTCCGGCGGCAAGTGGGACAGCGGCGGCTTGGACGTTCACGACATACTCGACGCGGTCTTGGCCGCCGTGAAAAAGTACCCCGGCGAGATCGACGCGGGGAACTTGAACATCGTCGGCTACAGCGGCGGGGGCGGCAACGCCATCGCCTGCATGGTGCGCTTCCCGGACTTGTTCCGCAACTACGTCTCGTTCTTCGGCATCAGCGACTACGCCGGCTGGCACGCCTCCAAGGGGCGCGTGGACTGCAACGAGTGGATGGAGAAAGCCCTCGGCGGCCCGCCCGCGAAACTCCCCGCCCTGTACGAGTCCCGCAATGCCATCCCGGCCGCCGGTAACGTCGGCCCTGGCAAGCTGCACTTCGTCTGGGACGAGAAGGAGACCATGTGCCCGCCGGCCATGATCGAAGCGTTCATCGCCGGGGCCAAGGCCGCCGGCAAGACGGACATCGTCACGCACGTCAGCAAGGCGACCGACAAGGTCCGCTGGGTCCACAACTACCGCACCGGCAACCGCGATTTAACCAAGGGCGACGACCTGTTCCTGCCGGACGTGTTCAAGCCGGGCACGGAAAAACTCCGCTTGCCGGCGAAGGGGAAGCTGGTCGTGCCGGGCTACGTGGTCACGCGGGACTTTCAGGTGTGGGTCGAGGACGGCGCCCACGGCTCCGTCGTGATCGAGTACGAAACCGGCCCGGGCGGCCCCAAGGTGAGTGTCGTCGCCAACCCGAACAAGTACAAGGTCCGCGTCGAGACCAAATCGCCGTTGAAGGAGTTGCCGTGAGGGATCCCGGGGCGATGGATGGCGGTAATCTCCGCGGGTGTCACGCCTGGTGGCCGGCCGTTTACCTCACCCCCTAA
>JAYUGD010001155.1:0-2919 GCA_043767785.1 Zavarzinella sp.
CGGTGGGCGAACGGCCGTTCGCCCGAGGGGTCGGACCGTCGAAGACTCCGGTCCTCTTGCCTACCGCGGCGGGAAGGTCACAGACCGCTTAAAAGCGGAACTCCAACACGACCGCCTGCCGGCGGTTTTTTCACGCGCTCATCGCCAGCGGCCGTTCCGCCGCCGGCGGCAGCGTCGGGGCCGGCTTCAACGGCCCGCCCCACGCGATTTCGCGCAGATAGCCCCACGCGAAGCCGAAGTGGATCGCCGGGAACACCAGCGGCAGCCGCAGCAGCAAGCCAAGGCGGGCGAGCAGCGTCCCCGTCGGCTTGGCGTCTTCCATCTCACGGTGGTCCGGGACCAGCGTCTCTTCGTCGTCGATGACGCGGAACTTCTTCAACGCCGCCGGGGCCGGCGTGTGCCGGGCGGCCAAACGCAGCGTCTCCGCGGCGACGAGCAGGGCGTAAGCGGCCACTCCGGCCAGCGTCGCCAACGCCATCGGCCACCAGAGAACACCCAATACGCTTCCGACCGCCAACGCGACCAGCGCCAGCGGCGGGGCGAGGCTGGCTTTCGTCACGGTGGCCCGGTCCTTGCGGGCCAGGCGCGCCCGGCCGCGGCCGTAGCGCATCATCTGGGCGCCGAGACCCGTCAGCGACCGCCGGGGCTGGTAGTCCACGGAGATCGTCGGCGTGAAGTAGCACGTCAGCCCGGCCTGCCGGACGCGGGTGTTGAAGTCCACGTCTTCGCAGGCGTCGAACGACTCATCGAACAACCCGACGCGCTCGAACACCTCACGGCGGTAGGCGACGGCCACGTTGTCCGCGGCCACGAAGCGCGGCTCGGCGTCGAAGATCGCCGAGTCCGGGTTGTGCCCGAGCCACGACATGCGGGCGGCGGACACGGCCGTCTGGAACGGCGTCAGCGCCCCGGCCCGCAGCGGTTGCGGCCGGCCGAGCGTGTCGGCCGCGCTGCGGTCGAACGCCTCGGCCACGTTGGTCAGGTAGTCCGGGTTTTGGATGTCGCAGTGCCCGTCCACCAGCACCAGAAAGTCCCCGCGGGCCTCGCGCACGGCGATGTTGCGGGCGGCGCTGGACAGTCGGCGCTGGTTGTAGAAGAGGGCCACGTTCGCGTGCCGGCGCTGGCATTCGCGGACGATCGAGAGCGTGCCGTCGTCGGAGTCGCCGTCCACGACGAGGATTTCAACCTCGTGGGCCGGGAAGCGTTGGCCGGTCAGTCCGTCCAGCGTGCGGCGCAGGTGGCCCGCCTCGTTGCGGACCGGCACGATGACGGAGATCCGCGGTCGAAATCCGTTTCGACGCATCGTCATGGGAGAAGCCCTCCTGGCGCTCCGGAAATCAATCGCTCACTTGCTCCCCCTCTCCGCTGCGGAGAGGGGGCCGGGGGGTGAGGTGGTTTTGACGGGCTGACCGCAAAGGCAACCTTACCCCCTAACCCCCTCTCCGCAGCGGAGAGGGGGGACCAAACCAAATTTACACCCGCAGCCCGGCCACCTTGCGGGCCGTGCGCCACAGGGCGGCCACGTCGGACCACACGGTCCACGTCTTCATGTACTCGCGGTCGTAGCGGACCTTGTCGCGCACGTCGGCCACCGTCTCGTCCGGCGGCAAGTGTACTTGGGCGTGGCCGGTGATGCCCGGCAGCACGGCCGAGCGGGCATCGTACTCGTCGATTTGCGCGGCCAGCGTCGTGGCGATCTCCGGGCGCTCCGGCCGCGGGCCGACGAGGCTCATTTGGCCGCGCAGGACGTTCACCAGTTGCGGCAACTCGTCCAGGTGGGCGGCCCGCAGGAAGCGGCCGAACGGCGTCACGCGCGGGTCGCCCGGCACGCACCACTTCGGCCCGGTGAGCCGGTCGCAGTCGTGGTACATCGTGCGGAGCTTGTAGATGGTGAACACGCGGCCGAACTGCCCGACCCGCCGCTGCGAGTAGAACGCCGGCCCGCGCGACGTGAGCCGCGTGACGGCCGCGCACATGGCCACGACCGGGGCCGACAGCCCCAGCAGCACCAAGGACAGGGACACGTCCAGGAACCGCTTCGCGCGCAGGTGCCGGCGAAAGGTTCTCGCGTCACGGATCGGCAACACCGGCCCCGGCTCCGCGAGGAGCAGGGTTGGCGTGATCCGCGCGACGGGCGGGGCTTCGGTGGTGATCGTCTCGGTGGTGTGCATCATGCTCCGACTGAGTCCGTCGGTCATTCCCCCAGTCGTTTACCGCTCATTTCCTTGGCGAGGTGTGAGGCCAAGTCCCCCGCGAAAGTACGGTACGGGTCGGTTTTGGTCAAGTCCGTCTCGTCGAGCACGTTCACGACGTAGAGCTTGTACAAGACGGGCAGTTGGAGCTGACGGCGGGCGAAGAACAGTCTGGGGTAGTCGGGGGCTTCCCACGTCCCGTCGGCCGACCACGCCCAGCGGACGCGGACGGTCTCGGTCCCGGTGGCCGTCGTCTTCTGGAAGTCGGCGACGTAGAAGGAGGCCGCCTTGCCGCCCGGCAAGGGGACGCTCTCCTTGGTGACGGCCGACTTTAGTTTGTAGCCGCTGCCGAGGTAGCACACGTCCGGCGTGTGGGCCGCCACGATGCCCGGCACGCCCGACGTGAGCGACACGACCAGCGTGCGGCCCGACTTCTCGTGGGCGAACTGCCGGGAGACGGTCTGCGTCTTCTTCGGCACGTCGTTGGCATTGATCGTGAAGAACTGTCCCGGCTTCCACTCGCCGACCGGCTCCGTGACCGCGGACAGCAAGTCTTCGCCGGCCGTCGCCAAGGCCGTCTCGCTCCAGCGGTGCGTCCACATGCCGTGGACGACGCCGCCGAGGGCGAAGAGACTCAGAGCGGCGAGGAAGTGGGATGTTTTCATGTGGCTGCCTGTTCAAAACTCGAAGCCGGATCGCGCTCGCCGCAAAGGCAACCTCACCCCCC
>JAYUGD010001156.1:0-2918 GCA_043767785.1 Zavarzinella sp.
GCCCAACCCCTCGAACAAATCCATGTGACTGGCCGGGATCGCCAGTCGGCCCACCGCCACGAACACGCCATCCGCATTGGCCCGGCCGGCGACAAAGAAGCGGCAGCCGGTGTCGCGGATGGCCGTGAGGGCGGCGAGCATCGTCGCCGGGTCGTGGCCGTGGTAGCGGGGATCGACGACGCGGGCGGCCGTGTCGGCCCCGACGGCGAACACGCAATTGGGGAAGAGGGTAGATTTCTCGGCGAACCGGGGCGAGCGCGTGAAGATCACCGGCGCCCGGCCCGCGAATTGGCCCGCGCGCCGGATCACTTCCTCATGCGGGAGTTCCGGCTTGTCCACGTTCAAGACGCTGATTTCGAAGGCGGCCGGGCGGGCGAAGCGGCGTTCCGCGAGGGCGGCCAATTCGGTGTGGCCGCCGTGCAACGGGTTGAACGAACCGGGCACGATTAAGCCGGCAGGGGCTTCCGCGAGGGCCACGCGGCCGTCCGCGGCGACGCTCACCCACGGCACATCGCCGCGACTCAGGGCGGCCAAGGCGTCGGCGAGACTCGTCACGGGGCCAGCGCCTTGATCGGCGCCTCGAAGGTGGCCGTCTTCTTGGCGACGTTGTCTTCCACGGTGATCTTCAGCTTGAACTCGCCGACGCGGTTCAGGGCCACCGTGCCGGAGAAATTCGCTTGCAGCATCCCGGCCAACTTGTCCGGGTCCGTGGTCTCCGCGTTGGTGACGAGGGGCTTGGCATCGACAACTTTGCCGGCCGCGTCCGTCACTTCGGCCTTCATCGTCAGGCTGACCTTCTTGGCCTTGTCGTAGCCAATCACTTTGAACCGATAGTACAGGGACTCCCCGGCGATGCCCGTCGTGCCGGCCGGCAACTTGCCCTCGGGGTCGTGCGAGAAGCGCGGGGCGAGGATGCGGAACTCGGCCGCCTTGCACGTCAGCGTGCGCTCGAAGGAGGCCGTCTCACTGGCCACGCGGTCGCGCACCGTCACGGTCAGCTTGTACTCGCCGGCCGGGGCCGCCACCGGGAACGTGACGACCGCGAACGTCGTGACCGCGTCCCCGCCGAGGGACAGCACCCGCTGCAGCCCGGCCTTCGTATCCACGACGGACTTCCCGGCCGCGTTCACCAACCGAATCGCCAGTTCGCAGTCGGTCTTCCCGTCGGGCGTCAGCTTGACGCCGGCGAGCTGGAAGCGCACCACGTACTCGTCGAGCGGGAACACGTCGTCCGACGCGCGGGCCGGCCCGAGCAACCCGTGGGCAGGTTGGACGTTGGCGATTTCCAACTTGGCGAACGCGGCGGGGCACGCCGCGACGGTGAGCATTAAGGCAAAGAAGCGCTTCAAGAGAGACTCCATTCAGATGACCTCACACCGTACAACCATTCCACATCCGGCGGCCGGCGGTTTTCGAGCCTGAAAGGCTCGTTCCGTCAGCCCAAGGCGCAGCCTTGGGAAAGCGGCGGGATTTGGATTTCGACCCTGAAGGGGTCGTTCAGGCATCGCCAGTCCTGAACGACCCCTTCAGGGTCGGACCAATCAATCGACACGATACCCAAGGCGTTGCCTTGGGCTGACGGAATGAGCCTTTCAGGCTCGAAGGCCACGGCCAAATCAAAACGGCCTTTCAAATCTTCACGAACAGCCGCCGCCGGTACATCCACAGCAACAGCAGCCAGTAAAGGAGCAGCACGAATCCGCCGCGGACGGCCGACTCGTACTCCGGGCCGAACACGGTAAAGGTACGGAATTCGTAGTGCCGTTCCAGCAGGAACAGGTGCGTCGCCAGTGTCTTCTGCACCCACTTTCCCAACAGGGCGTTGACGCAGTAAATGAAGATCGAGTTCGCCCCGATCACCACCAGCGGGAACGCCAACACGCGCAGCGGCGAATTGTCGAACAGCAGCGAGAACACCAGCAGGAAGAAGAAGCACACGCCGCCGCTGTACAGCGTCCACGCCGGCGTCCAGATGCGATTGACGTTCGGGATGACGCCGAACAGGTCGAGGGCGCACCCGGCTGAGAAGGCCAGCGTCCCCGCGAGCAGCAACCGCAGGAACAGCGCCCCGCGCGGCATGCCTTCCTTCATCCACGACCCGGCGATCAGGCCGAGAATCATGGTCGCCAACGTCGGGATGAAGTTCAGCGTCACGTACCCATCGCGGTTGAATTCGAACGAGTCTTTGCGGCCGAACAGGTTCAGGAACCACTGGTCGAAGGCGTTCCCGATATTCGCGTTTTTATTCCAATGAGCGGCAAATCCGTCCATGTTATGCGGCCAGTCAGGCGGGACGGGGAAGCCCCCCAGAGTGGTGTATGGCGCCCCGACTGGCCACGCCGCGTACAGGGCGCACGATTCGGCCAGCAGAAAGGCGAACGCCGCCCACTGCCAATCGCGGGGGACGAACCCGAGCAGGAACAGGAAGACGTAGCCCATGCCGATCTGGGTCAACGTGTCCATGAAGGTGAAAGTCGTCATGTCTTTCCCGTCCGACCGCAGGAAGATGCCGAGGCAGATCAGTACGAAGGCCCGGATGATCGCGTGGAACAGCATGCCCGCAAATCCGGCCCCCTTGGCCATCCGGCTGGCAATCGAGAACGGGACGGCGACGCCGACGAGGAACGAGAACGACGGCTGGATCATGTCGTGCAACGACCCGCCCCGCCAGAGGACGTGGTCGTTGTGGTACCCGATCCACTGCCACACGGCGCTGTCCGGGAAATGCTTGGCGACGCCCGGCAGGCTCAACACCTCCGCGAGCATCAAGAACATCACGAACCCGCGGTAGGCGTCGATGCTGGTGATCCGCTGCTTGGTCGGTTCCGCCACGGGATGGCCTTTCAGGTGGATCGGGGAGGCGAGGGCATGGTAACACAGGAATGACCAACGACCAATGACCAATGACCAATGACCAA
>JAYUGD010001157.1:0-2903 GCA_043767785.1 Zavarzinella sp.
CGGAGGCTTTGCGCAGCGGAGCGCGTCCCGAGGCCGTCACACGTGTCTCCGGTCATCACCCGGCGGTGACAATCACGGGACGCGCTCCGCTTCGCAAAGCCTCCGCGTCGCGGCTAACAAGACCGTCGGTCGTCAGTCCTTCGGCCCGACCACTTCCCACGCCAATTTTCGGCCGGCGATGAAGCAGTCCGAGATGCGGAAGTCCATCGGCTTCGGGGCCGCTTCTTGCGCGTCGGCGTCCAAGTCCAAGAACGTCACCCCGTCGAACGTCGCGAGGCGGACTTCCCGCACGGCGAACGCGCCCGCAGCGGGCCGCTTCTGGAAGCGGTACTCCTCCACGTCATTGACGGCGATGGCCAACTTCACCTTGTCCCCGGTGGACCCGTCGGTCACGGTCAGCAACAGCTTGGCCGAGACGGCGTCCGGCCCGGTGTTCCGCAGCGTGAGCCGGCGGATCACGCCCCCCTTGAGGCGGAAGCGGCGCAAAAAGGCGAGCGTGTTGGACGGGGTGAGTTCGTGCATGTCGCCATTATACGGGTCGCCCACGCGCACGAAAAACGCGGGCATGAGGCCCGCGTTTCCCAAGGTCACGATTCCGTCCAGGTCACTGCATCGGGGCGCTGTTGCCGACGCTGACGGTCGCCGTCAGCGAGCCAATGCTTAACGCCGTGTCCGTCGCGGTCCCGTCCCATGCCTTATAGGTGATGGTCGCCTGCCCGGCGTTGCCCGGCGTCGTCGCGGTGAACCGCACCTTCGCCGTCGAGGCCAAGAGCAAGGGCTTGCCGGCGGACGGCTTGACGATGTCCGCCCAAGTGGCCCCATTGTCCGTCGAGAATTGCCACGTGCCCACACCGGAAAGACCCGTCACGGCAATACCGAAGGTATTGCCCTCGTCGGCCGGCTGACTCACGGCGCCGGCGGGCAGAAGATTCGCCACGCCGTCACCGGGGTTCGCCGTGGTGTCGTATCCGAGGGCCAGCGGCGTCAGGACGACCGCTGTGCCAACGGCCACGACCGGGCGGTCGTTGACCGCGGTGACGGTCGGCCCCGTGGAAATGGGGCCCGCCATGGGGTCCGTGCTGAAGGCGTTCGTGGCCAGCGTGTCGGCGAATTCGCCGGGCGCGCCGACGGTCCGGTCCCACGCCTTGTAGTTGATCTTCCCGGCCGCCCCGTTGAAGTCGGCGTTCGGCACGAACTTCAGCTTGGCGGAGTCGGGCAGGAGCAAGGCGTTGGTGTTGCTGACCGCCGGAATGTCCACGAACTTGTTGGTCAAGGCGTACTGCCATTTGCCGCCCGTGTTATCGACGGCCGTCACGGCGATGCCTTGGCCCTCGCCGGCGAGCGGCGCGTTGCCCAAGGATTCCGTCGTCCCGAGGAGCGCCTTGACGCCTTGGCCGTCGTTTTTCTTCGGGTCTTCCGTCAGGTCGGGGAAGACGGCCGCGGCGCTCAGCGTCGGGCGCTGGTTCCCCTGCGAGACGTAGGCCGTCTCTGTCGCCTCGCTGAACGCGAAGCTGGTCCGCGTGTCCACGCGGGCGGTGCCGGTCGCCGTCCCCGACCCTTGCGACACGTCCCACCCCTTGAAGGAGAGCGTGGCGATCTGCGGTTGCGATTGCGGAATCGCCGTCGGGACGAACCGCACGAACTGGTTCGGGGCCAGCAACAGGGCGGCGCCGGCCGACACGGGGGTGATTTCCAGCCACTTGTTGGCGGGGCTTGTGGCACCCGAGTCTCGCCTGTACTGCCACCGCCCGTTGCCCGTGACGGCCGTCACGGCGATGCCCACGTTCGCCGCGAGCGTTTCCGCGTCAGACAGGAAGCCCCCAATCAAGGCGCTCACCAAGGTGCCCGGAATGCTGCCGGCAGCGATGATCGCCGGCAGGGAGGGGAGGACCGGCGTGCCGGCCGTCAGCAACACCGGGCGGTCGTTGACGGGGGTGACCGTCACCGTGGCCGTTTCCACGGCCGAGCTGAAGGCGGTGTCGCCCGTCGGGTCGGCCCACTCGCCGGAGAAGCCGGTCGAGCCGTCCCACGCCCGGTAGGTGACGGACGCGACGCCGGACTGGTTGGCGTTCGGGACGAAGCGGAGTTGGCCCGCCCCGCTTAACAGCAGCACGTTCGTGGACGTGGCCCCGGCGAGCGGCTTCCACCCGCCCTTCGCCATGAACTGCCACTGGCCGAAGGCGTTGTCCACGTCGGTGACGGCGATGCCGACGGCGGCGAGGCCGTCCACATCCGTGACCGCGTCCTTGATCAGGGCGGAAACCTTATACCCGGTCGGCGAGGCCGTGTCCTCGGCGACGGGCGGCAGGGCCGGCGTTTGGGCCGGCAGGGCGAGCACCGGAGCGCTGTTGCCCGCGTTCACCGTGGCGGTTTCCCTCTTGGCGCCGAAGGCAGTCGTGTTTGCTTTCACGCCCACGGCCCCGGCGGCGCCGCCCGCGCTGCCGTCCCACGGGACGTACACCAGAGTCGCCTTCCCCTTGAAGCCGGAGTCCGGCCGGAAGCGGACCGAATACGTCTCGTCGAGGAGAATCGCCTTGGCCGCCGACGGCTTGTCCATCGTCACATACGCGCCGGTGGGGGACTTGTACTCCCACGTGCCCGCGCCGACCGCCCCGACGACGGCGATGCCAGGAATTTTGAAGGCGTCCACGTCGGCGAACCGCCCCTTTAACAGGGCGCCGACGGTCGTCGCCACGCCGGGCTGCATCAGCGGGGAGTCGGTCAACTTCAGCGTCGGCCGGTCGTTCGTCTCGGAGATGCCGAGGACGAACGTCCGCGGCGTGTCGCTGAACGGGGTCATCACCCCGCCCGCGCCGACGGCCGCGAATTCGCCGGGCCGGCCGCCCGTCTGGTCCCACGCCCGGTAGGTGACGCGGGCGAGGCCGACGAAGTCGGCCGCCGGG
>JAYUGD010001158.1:0-2902 GCA_043767785.1 Zavarzinella sp.
CCGCGCTCCACTCCGAAGCGTCGCGTCGCGGCTAAACAAATGCGTTATTTCCTCTTCCGAGGCCCCCGAACAGCCACCGCCGTCACCGGGTCATCCGGCCAGGAATGCTTGGGGTATCGGCTCCGCAATTCCTTGCGCACAGTCGGGTAGGTGTTGGCCCAGAAGCTGGCCAAATCGTCCGTCACCTGTTCGGGGCGGTAATTCGGGGCCAATAGGTGCAGCAGCACTTTCACGCGGCCGCCGGCGATTCTCGGCGTGTCCGTGAGGCCGAAGAGTTCTTGCAGGCGCACGGCCAACACGGGGGGGCGGCCTTCTTCGTAGGTCAGTTTGATCTCGCTGCCGGTCGGGACTTCCATACGCTCCGGGGCTTCGCGGTCCACGGCTTGGCGCTGGTGGTGGGTCAACTTCTCGCGGAAGGCTCCGGCCCAGTCGGCCTCGCGCACCTCGGCCAGCGACCGGCAACCGGGGGCCAGCCACGTCAGCAGTTCGCGGAACACGTCGCCGCTCAGATCCGGCAGGTTCAATTCCGGCATCCACTGACGCAGACAGCGAACGCGGAACAAATACATCCCGCCGTCCGACTCGGGCGACGGCAACGCGCGGGCCATGTCCCGCGTCGCGGCGGCGACCAGCGCCTCGGCCCGCAGATTTTTGTCGATGTTCCCGGCCGGGCGTTGGTCCAGCACGAGGTCGAGCCAGCGCGTGACCTTCCAGCCGTTGACGCGGTCGGCCGAGTCGTCGTAGGTCGCCTCGAACGACTCGACGGCCGGTTCCAGCCATTCGCGGTCCACGGCCGACGCTTGGCGAACCAACGTCTCGCCGGCCCCGGCGTCCACGTCGATCGCCACGAAGAACTCGGCCCGCTTCACGCCGCTGGCGCCCGTCACCTTCACGCCGCGGCCGCCGACCATGACGCCGCGGTCGCTCCCCGGCTCGCGCCGTCGGCACACGCGGTCCGGGAAGCCGGCGAGGATGGCCCGCCGCACGGCCGTGTCGGCGTCGCACGTCTCCGACGGCTTTTCGTGGTGCAGCAGCCGGGCCAACTGGTCCCGCGAGCGCAGCACGAACTTCGCCCCCTGCGGGTTCAGCGACGTTGGAATTTTAATGTACTCCTCACGCTCCGCGTGAGGATTGGCTCTCACCCTAGAACGGCTGTCTTCTGGGGCAGGAAGCCGATCCTCACGCGGAGCGTGAGGAGTACGTTGTCGTCGGTCGCCGGCGAAGGCTTCCAGCCATTCGAGGCGGTCCAGCACATCGGAGGACGTTTCGTGCGGGGCGCTCATGCGGCCGAACGGGTCGCGGTCAGAGAGGAACGCCGCCGCGAGGGCGACGCGCGCCGAGTGGCCGAGCCGCGCCCCTTCCAACAACATGCGGCCCAAGCGCGGGTGGACCGGCAACGCGGCGAGCCGCTTCCCCACGGGCGTGATCTTTCCGGCGGTCACGGCCCCGAGTTTTTCCAGCACGTCCACGGACTGTTCGACCACATGCTCGGCCGGCGGGTCGAGCCAGTCGAAGGTGAACGGGTTTTCGCCGAGGTCGAGCAGGTGCAGCGTGCTGGCCGCGAGGTCGGCCCGGCGAATCTCCGGCGGCGTCTGCGGCGCTCGGGCGCGCTGGGCCAACTCGGTCCACAAGCGAATACACACGCCGGCCCGCGTGCGCCCGGCCCGGCCGGCCCGCTGGTCGGCCGAGGCTTGCGAGATGGGCAACAGCTCCAGCCGGTCCATCCCGACGGCCGGGTCGTAGATCAGTTGCCGGGCGACGCCGGTGTCGATCACCGTGGCGACCCCTTCGACGGTGACGGACGTTTCCGCGACGTTCGTGGCCAGCACCACCTTGCGCCGGTCGGCCGGCTGCAACACGCGGTCCTGGTCTTCGGCCGACAAATCGCCGTACAGGGGGAGAATCAACGCCGATGGCAACCGGGCTTCCAAATCCCCCTTCGCCGCCATGATCTCGCCGACGCCGGGGAGGAACACCAACACGTCCCCGGCCGTGCGGTCCCAACACTCATCGACCGCTTTGCACGCGGCGTCGGCCACGCGGTCCCCGTCCCGCCCCGGCCGGTACTGCACATCAACCGGAAACGCCCGCCCCTCGCTGGTGACGACCGGGCACCCGCCGAGGTACGCCGCCACCGGCCCGGCCGACAGCGTCGCGGACATCACGACCGTCTTCAACTCGGGCCGCACGTTCTGCCGGATGAGTTTGGCAAGCCCGAGCGCGAGGTCGGTTTCCAACCCCCGCTCGTGGAACTCGTCAAAAATCAGACAGGAGACTTTTTCGAGGTACGGGTCGTCCTGCAACATGCGGAGCAGAATCCCCGGCGTGACGCACAGAATCCGCGTGCGGGCCGTCGCCTGCCGCTCGAACCGCACCTGCCAGCCGATGAGATCGCCGGGCGCCGTCCCGCGCTCCTGCGAGATGCGCCGGGCCGCCGCCCGCGCCGCGATCCGCCGCGGCTCCAGCATCACAATCTGCCCGCCGCCCGCCAACCCCGCGTCCAAAATCGCCGGCGGCACCCGCGTCGTCTTTCCGGCCCCCGGCGGAGCTTGGAGGACGACGGCCCCGGCGTCCCGCAGGGCGGCGGTGACAGCGGGCAGGACGGTGTCGATGGGGAGGGGAGTCATGCAAAAGAAGGATAGTGACGAGGGCCGAATTCAACCGCCGTCAGGCGGTCTTATTGGAGTTCCGCCTTTAGGCGGTCTGTAACCTTCCCGCCGCAATAGGCAAGAGGACCGAGTCTTCGACGGTCCGACCCCGCGGGCGAACGGCCGTCACCCACATTGGCCGGCCGTTTACCTCACCCCCTAACCCTGGGGTGATCGGAAGTTGGGATTGACACGGGTCATTGAAGACTTTCTACTCATCCAACAATTGGTTCGCCGGCCCATCCGCAGGGGAA
>JAYUGD010001159.1:0-8104 GCA_043767785.1 Zavarzinella sp.
CCGGAACTGCGTCTCAGTTCCGGCCGCCCCTTCAGGGCTTGAAAACAATCATATGCTCGTCAACCAGCCCCTTCCGGGGCTGGCTACATCCGGCCGCTCCGTTGGAGCTACAAATCAAAACCCTTCACTGCCACTGTTCACGCCTTCGCCAAGGCCCGCGGCCGGGTCTTGGCCGGGAGCCACGGGGACTGCCAGTCGTTGTCCGCGCAGGTCTCGGCGAACTCGGCGAGGGACGACACCACCAAGTCCGGGCGGTAGGCGTAGCGGTCCAGGTCTTCGCGCTTGGTGCCGCCGGACAGGACCAGGACGGTGCGGAAGCCGAGTTGGACGCCGCCGAGGATGTCGGTCTCCATCGTGTCGCCGATCATCGTCGTCTGGTCCGTGGTCAGGCCCAGTTCCTTGCGGGCCGCCCGCATCATCACCGGACTGGGCTTGCCGACGCTGAACGCCTTCACGCCCGTGACCGCCTCCAGCGCGCCGCACCCCGGCCGGACGCCCTTGTCCGTCGGGCAGTTCGGGTCGAGGTTGGTGGCGATCAGCTTGGCCCCGGCGAAGATCATCCGCGTGGCGGCTTGGCCGGTGCATTCACCTCACAAGTGATTGGTTTCGGCAGACTTGCGGCAGGCGGTGAAGATCGGGAGATGACGGCGAAGGCGGGCGGGTGCGTAAACACCGGGCAAACGGGATATTCCGCAAACGAAGAAAGCCGGCTCTTTAGAGTCGGCTTTCTTCGTTGTCCGCGGGGCGAATTCAGCGGGTCTTCTTCCCCAAGTCTTTCAAGTGCTTCACGTCGGCCTCACCCTTCTCGAAGTTCGTCGTCGTCTTGGACTTGCCGTTGTCCGCGAACTGGGTGACGAACCAGCCGCCGCCGATCAGCAGGGCGACGGAGGCGGCCAAGGCCCAGCGGCTCGGGGTCAGCGTGTCTGTCGCAGGCGTGGCGGCCGGCCGGGCGCCGCCGGCCCGCGGGGCGGCGGGCCACTGCTTCGGCATTTGCGACTTGAAATAGTCGCCGAGGAGCCGGTCAACGGCTTCGGGTTGGCGGTTTTGCGTCGCGTTTGTCATAAGGTCGTCTGCCCTTGGGCGGTCAGGCGGTCGGCGAGGCGCTGTCTGGCCCGGCTGAGCCGCATGTGTACGGCGGTCGTGTTAATCCCCAGCATCTCCGCGATTTGCGAAGCGTCGTAATCCAAGGCGTACCGCAGCGTCAAGATGTGCCGGTCGTCGGCCGGCAGTTCGTCCAGCGTCGCCCGGATCTGGGCGAACGCCTCGTTCCGCTCCATCGTCTCCAAGGGCGCCGGCTCGTGGGAGCGCACGCCGCCCATCTGTTGCGGGGCCATCGTGCCGTTCTTGCGGAAGGCGCTCTTGGCGTAATCCTCCGCGAGGTTGCGGGCCACCCGCAGCAGCCACGCCCGCACGTTCTGAATCTCTTCCAGCCCGTCTTCCCAGTGCTTCCAGAGCCGCAGGAAGGCCTCTTGGGCGATGTCCAGGGCCAAGTCCGCGTCGAGCCACCGGGCGTAAGCCATCGCCCAGACTTCCCGGCTGTGCCGGGCGTACAGGGCCTCGAACTCCGGCCGGCGGGCGTCGGCCGCGGGGGGCTTGGACTTCATGCCGGGTATTGTACCACGCGGCCCGGCGGCCGGCAGGAACCGCCGTTGCCCATGAAGACGATACGGGGGCGTTACACTAACACCGGATTGCGGATTGCGGATTGCGGATTGCGGATTGGAAAACCCGCGTCCAAGTTCCAAGCGGAGGCGGGGCCGGGATTTGGCTTTCAGCTCCAACGGAGCGCCCGGATGTAGCCAGGCCCGGAAGCGTATTCCAGGCCCTCCCGGGCCTGGCTACGAGCGGACGCTCCGTTGGAGCTGAATACCAAATCCCGGCCCCCGACGGGATTGCGGATTGCGGACTGGAAAACCGGGAAAGAACGGCGGCGGCTCGTCGAACTGCCTTCTGTATTCATTCCGCAATCCGAAATCCGAAATCCGAAATTACCTAGAATGCCCCCCACCCAAACCCAGAAACCGGGAGCGGACGTTGTCTGTGATTGAAACGCGCGACCTGCGGAAGAACTACCGCGGGGTCGCGGCCCTCAAGGGGGTCACGCTCAGGGTCGAGCCGGGCGAGATCTTCGGCCTGCTCGGCCAGAACGGGGCCGGGAAGACCACCCTCATCAAAATCCTGCTCGGCATCGTCAAGCACGGCGAGGGGGAGGCCACCCTGTTCCACGAGCCGGCCGGGTCCGCCGACGTCCGCAAGCGGGTCGGGTATTTGCCCGAGGACCACCGGTTCCCCGAGTACCACAGCGCGTACAGCCTGATGGACTACTACGGCATCCTGTACGGCATGTCGAAAGACGACCGCCGCAAGAAGATCCCCGAGTTGCTCGACCAGGTCGGGCTGGCGGCCCGGATGCACCACAAGATCCGCACCTACTCCAAGGGCATGAAGCAGCGCACCGGCATCGCCCAGGCCATCTTCCACGACCCCGACCTGATCTTCCTCGACGAGCCGACCGACGGCGTGGACCCGGTCGGCCGCCGGGAAATCCGCGAGATGATCGCCGACCGCAAGCGCAAGGGGGCGACGGTGTTCGTCAACTCCCACCTGCTCGGGGAAATCGAGTTGATGTGCGACCGGGTCGCCATCATGCAGAAGGGCGAACTGATCCGCGAAGGCACGGTCCAGGAGTTGACCGCCCGCCGCGGGGTGTTCGTCCTCGGCGTCGCCGACGGCCCCTTCCCCGAGGTCGAAGTCCGGGCGATGGGCTTTGCCCTCAAGCCGTCCGGCGACCGCTGGGAAATCACGCTGGCCGAGGGGCAGGCGATCGACCCGGTCATCCAACTGGTGCGGGACAAGGGCCTGCGGATGACGCACATGGTCGAGCAGCGGCAGACGTTGGAAGACATTTTCGTCTCGCTGGTCGAGGCGGCCGAGCCGGGCGTGGACGTCCGCCGCAAGAAGCGGCAGGCCGACCGCGACGAGTACGACCGCAGCCACAGCCGGGACCGCGACGAGCGCCGGGGGGATTACCGATGAAGACGTCTGTCGCCATTCTGAAAGACTCCCTGCGCGAGGCGTGGGACAGCAAGACGTTATTGGTCATGCTGATTCTGTCCGTCGTCTTCCTGGCCCTTGTCGCCAGCATTGGCTACACGGCCGCCACGCCGAAGGCGACCGTCGAGCAGTCGCTCCGAGACTTGTCAGCGCCGGTGGTCCGGCTGAGCCGGGGCAAGTTCACGGCCCCGATGGTGGATCGCGGCAACGGCCGGCCGTACGCCCACCCGGATTTCACCCTCACGACGTTCAAGACGCTGAAAGAAGGGAGCCACGAATCGACCGGGGAACACGAGTTCACGGTCGTCGTGAAGAACGCGACGTTGCCGGGGGAGCCGAAGGACACGGCCCCGAAGGCGGACGTGACGGGCGTGGCCCCGGCCGGCCCCGCGCCGGCGGGCGAAGAGGTTTTGGAGAAGTACGTGGCCGCGTGGCACGATTCGAAAGGGGACAAGCTCCGCGTGGAGGACCGGGCGGCGCTGGACCCCGCCAAGTGGCACTTGGTGGCCCCGGTGACGGAGGAGATGGTCCGGGAGTATTTCGCGGCCGAGTTCGAGAAAGATTCGCAACTCCCAGTCGTCGGGTTCGAGCGGCTGCCGACCGACGCGCCGGGGGAGCGAGTGTATAAGGTGACGACCGGGCCGTCGGCCGAGCCGCGGCTCTGGCCCGTCAAGTTCTCCGTCCTGTTCGGCGCGTGGGAGTCGCCCTTCCCAATCCCGCTGGGCTACGCCCTGTACACGATTCAAGACCTGATCCTCAGCTCAGTCGGCGGGCTGCTCATCATCCTGATCGCGGTGATCGTGACGAGTTTCTTCATCCCGAACATGCTGCAGCCGGGGTCGGTCGTGATGCTCCTGTCGAAGCCGGTCAGCCGGGCGTCGCTACTGCTGCTCAAGTACATCGGCGGCCTGTTCTTCGTGCTGATCTTGGCGGGCTTCTTGGTCGGCGGGGTGTGGCTGATCACGGGCATCCGGGCCGGCGTGTGGGCGCCGGGCGTGCTGGCCGTGGCGCCGCTGCTGACGCTGAGCTTCGCCATCCTATACGCCGTCTCGACGGCGGCGGCCGTCCTGACCCGGAACTCCATCGTGGCCATCCTGGTGACGCTGGCGGTCGGCGGGACGCTGTGGCTGGTCGGCAAGGTGGAATTTTACGCCTCGGTGAAACGGGCTGAAGTCGATGCGGTGGCCGAATTGACGGGGGAGGAGGCGAAGTACTCGACGTGGACCAACGTGTCCGGCGGCCTGAACCGGACCCTGCCGCGCTGGCACGACATCGACGTCATCACCGGCCACACGGTGGCCGATTCGCTGATGACGGACAAGCAGCAAGAGGCCCGCGGGACGGCGGTGAAGAAGCACCTCCCGAGCTGGGGCGGCACCCTCGGGGTGACGGCCCTCTGGATCGCCGCCCTGCTGGGCTTCTCGATCTGGCGGTTCTCGGCGAAGGATTATTGATTGTTGATCGGCGTCCCCATGTTCCCCGCGCCGCCGCCCGTGGCGCGCGGAGAACATGGGGGCGAAGTCGCCCGCGGGCGCGGCCGGCCTCAGCCCGCGGCGGTGACTTTATAGTCGGTCATGATGAACAGGTTGCCGGTGATGTTGCCGGCCCCTTCGATCTCGCTGCCGACGAGTTTGTCCAGCTCCGGGTCGGAGAACGGGTTGCCGCCGGGCAGGCGGAGTTTGAAGCGGCCCTCGCCCGTGTCGAGCATGACCGCCATGTGGTCGCTCTTGCTGCCGGGGGCGAACCGCGCCCGGACGACTTTGCCGGAGAGTTTGGCGCCGATCTTGTCCATGAGTCACCTGCTGACGAACTTCCGCACTTGCAGCGCACCGTTTGATTCTACCGCCTCGAAGCCGCGGATGCGCACGAACTTCTCCGGCTCGTCCGCCTTCGGCGCCACCCGCTCCATCACCACATGGACGCGATCAGGAGTCGGCGCCGCGATCCCTCTGGGCACGGCCTTGGCTATTGCCTTGGCGCCTTTCGGGGCCGCCCCGGACTGGGCCGCACGTTGCATGCCGAAGACCAGCACGGCCGGCGATTTTAAGCCCATTTCCTCGGCGAGTTTCCGCAACTGCTGGCCGACGCCGAGGTCGTCCGCCGATGTCTTGGCGGGGGCCTTCATCCCCTTCGCCACCGCGCCCAAGGCGTGATCGACGACGGCGTCGGTGACGCAGGACGCGATCGACGTGAGGGCCGTCGCATAAGACTGAAGCCACG
The DNA here is from genome assembly GCA_043767785.1 of Zavarzinella sp. Taxonomy (GTDB): domain Bacteria; phylum Planctomycetota; class Planctomycetia; order Gemmatales; family Gemmataceae; genus Zavarzinella. The sequence goes on from JAYUGD010001159.1 coordinate 5,275, forward strand.
CCCGGCGGTTGTTCCGCGTCAGCCGATCAACGACCGCTTGGGTGAGCGCCGCGGCGACGCCGCCGGCCACGCCCTTCGTGACCGCTTTCGTGCTGACCGCCTTCACGGTCGCCGGCGGGGCGGCCGCGCGGACGGGCGTGAGCGCCGGGTCGCCGAGCAGGGAGAACTGGGCCAGCGTCTTCAGGGCGCAGGCGGTGACGACGCCGTTGAGACTCTGGACGTAGTCGAGCCGCGCCTGTAGGGCGGCCCGGCCCAGCGACGACCCCTCGCGGACGTGTTTCAAGAAGTACCCGCACACGAGGTCGGCGAGGTCGTTCCCCGCGGCGGGGCCGTAGGCGATGGTGCTGCTGCCAAAAAAGCCGTAGGCTTTTTCCTTCAGGTACGCATTGCAAATGCCCGCCGGGACAAGGGCCACCGCCGGATCGTACAGTTGGGCGCCGAAGCAGCACTCGGCGGCGACCACGGTCCCCTCGGTCACTTTTCCCGTCAATTGGCCGGCGTCGAGGGCTGCGGGCGTGGGGCCGTCGTCGACGGCCTGGCCGTAGAACTGCGGCGAGCTGTCGGCGCCGTGGCAGTTGATGAAGTGCGCGAGGGCGCCCAACCCGTTCGGGGCCGGGGCCGGGAACAAGACCGGGGGCGACTGTTGAAGGGCGGCGGCTTGGCCGAACACCGCGGTCAGACTCGTTTGCGTGGACTTCGCCCAGACCTTGGCGGACAGCCCGAAGTACGCATTGTACTTGGCCGCCGGCCGCTCCGTGTAGCCGGCGGCGGTGTCGATCAGCCCGACCAAGTACGCCGCGTCCTTGCCGCCGTTGATGTCCGGCAGGCGGCCGACCACCCGGCTGGGGGCGATGAACTTCCGGGGGTCGACGCCGTACGCGGTGTCACAGGCGTACGGGAGGTCGCTGTCCGCCGTGGCGTCCGGGTCGTCGCGCCCGAACAGCGGGTTTTTCAGCGGCACGTGGGGGATCACGTCGATCGCCCCCAACAGCATGAGGTAGGCCGGCCGCTCCAAGGCCGCATAGATTTTGTCGATCGCCTGCTTGTGCAACTTGGCGTTGCGCACGGTAGCCAGCGGGACGGCCTTGAACTTGTACTTCTTCGCGTCGGCCGCGCTGGCCAAATCGATGACGACCGTGTCCAAGCCGCGATTGAGGTCGGCCGCGATCAGTTTTTTGAGGGCCGCGGTGAGGGCCGTCATGCCCGCCGGGGTGTACTTGGCGCCGAGCGCGGCCATGTGGGTGACGATGACCTTGTCGGTCTGCTTGGGGCTGGGCATGGGGACTCCGAAGACGAGGGGTGAAGCGGGCGCGGAAACAAGCCTCCCGGCCAAGGCGGTCGCCATTCGCGGGGCGACACTGGGCGCTCTCCGGGCGAGACGCGCCACCGTGGCCCGCGATTACGTGTGTTGCTCGCGCGACAACTTTTCCAAGAACTCTTTGAACTCATACGACTTGGCCGGCTGCACCTGCGTGAAGGAGGGGGGTTGGCTGACGACCACGGCGTGCATCTTCTTGCCGGTGACGACGAGCAGGGCGGCGACGTAGTAGGCCGGGATTTCGAGCCAGCGGACGACGCTGTCGGCCGTTTTGAAGTCGGCCTCGACGGCGGCGATGGCGGCGTCGACGGCGGCGGCGTGGGCGGCATCGACGGGGCCCATCTGGGTGACTTTGGCCGTGCCTTTGCCGTCAAAGCCCTTGGCCTCCGAAGAGCGGGCGAATTGGACGATTTGCTTGCCGGCCCGGATCAGGTGGTGCCACCGGCCGGTCAGTTCCGCGACCGCCGCGAGGTCGGCCGGGGGCCGGAGGACGTGGTCCAAGGTCGCCGTGCAGACCGCGAAGGATTCCTTGAACTTGGGGGCAGCGGCCTTCTTGACCTTGGCCCCCGCCGCCGTCTTCGGGGCGCCGGCCACTTTCGGCGTGGGGGCCGGGGCCGGGAGCCGGGCCGCGAGGCCGCCGATTTGATCGACCAACACTTTGGCCATGCCCTTGGGCAGTTCGTCGAGGTTCGCCATGGGGTCTCACCTTGCGTGTGCGGGGAATTAAATCAGTCAGAACGTAATCGCGAGAATCCAGTCGCCCGTGCCGTCGGCCGTGTAGAGGGCGTCGAACCGCAGCCAGTACCCGTCCGGAAATTGCTGGGCCGGGTTGAGGATCCAAAAATAGTCGTCCCCTTGCCATTGCGTGTAGCCGCCGATGACGACGACGTGCCGCCCCCCGCCCCAAAAGGCCCAGCCGATTTGCACGGGCGTCGGCCGCGGGGTGGTCTGCATTTGCCGGATCAGCGCCTCGCGGTTCGCGGCCGCATGGGCTTGGGTGATGGCCGTCGGCGTCGCGGTGATGTGGGCCGCGCCGCCGTACACGGTCTGCATTTCCGTTTCGTTGGACGTCACGTTGCAAAACGTGTTGGCCGGCGAACAGTCGGCCCGCTTGGTGCGGAAGTTCGCCAGCGCCGATTGGTCGAGGGCTTGGCCGGTCCGGTTGGCGGTCACCATGACCGTGCAGGCCGCCCAGCACCAGTTGGTCTGCTGTTGAATCACCCGCGTCATCCCCAAGTCGATTGGGCCGCTGTCGCCGAACCCGGCGACGGCCGCTTTCGGGGCGGCCGCCGCCTTGCCCTTCGGCTTGGCCCCCTTGCCGGCGGCTTTTGCGCCTTTAGTGCCTTTGGCAACGACAGGGATCGCCAAGCCGGTTTTGACGAGAATGGCCATTTCGGGGTATCTCTTGGGAAATCAATTGAAACTTTCCAAATCATCTCAACTGCGCGGAAGCCTGTCAAACAAATTCTCAATGTTTTTGCAGCCGTCGAACCCGGCGTCACCACCACCGGG
>JAYUGD010001160.1:0-2898 GCA_043767785.1 Zavarzinella sp.
CCCCGCGGGAGTACTCCCGTCGGGATGAACCCGACGGCTCGTTGGCCGAGCGCGTCACCCAAGAAGGCAAACCCTCGAAGACTCGGTTCGCCGGCCGCCTCTGTGTTTCAGGTCCAAGACCGCCTGAAGGCGGAACTCCAACGGAACCGCCTGGCGGCGGTTGAGCAAGGGCGGTCGATACCTTCGATTCGGACGCTCCGTTTGAGCTAAAACCGAATTCACCTCACGGCTTCTTCGTCGGCTCCGGGGCCGTGGGCGCCGCCGGCTTCGCCTCGGTCTTCCGCACGTCGGCCGGCTTCGGCTTCGACTCCGCGTCAAGACGCAATCGCAGGCCGCCCAGCCCCTTCTCGAGTTCGGTGGTCCACGGCTGCGCCGGCTCGGTCAGGTCGATCCGCACCGGCTTGCCGTCCGTCCCCGCACGGAACATGAAGCGCTGAACGCCCTCGCCGGCCCGGTAGCCGTAGGTCTTGTCGCCGGTGAGCATCCACACGAACCGCTGCACCGTGGCCTGCGCCTCGGGGGTGGTCGTCACCACCAAGGTGTCGCCGTCCGCCTTGGTTTCCATCACTGCGTGCTTCACCGTGCCGAGCAGCGCCGCCAGCGCGGCGGCCTGCTCCTTCGGTAACTTGTACGTCGCCCGCGACAGCGTCATCGTGCCGGGGGCGGCGGTCGGCTTGCGCGTCCAGCCCGGGTCTTCGGCCAATGGGTTCACCGGCGGCCCGTCCTCCGGCCAGCCGGGCGGCTTGTACCCCGGCCAGCCGGGATGGAAGCCCGGGTAGATCGGCACGCCGCCCGGCACGGTCTCGGCAATCGGCGGCAACGGCTTCGCCACCGGGGCGATCACCTTGCCCGTCCGGTCGTCGATGATGACGATCACGCCTTGGATTTCCTTGCCGTCCGGGCCGATCATCTTCACGCTCTGGCCGGCGACGAGCTTTTGAGGTCCGGGATCACCTTCGGTCGCGGGCACCCGTCTCGCGGCAAGCTGCTCCGCGGCTCCCTTCGCCCGCTGTTGTTGCGCATCCGCTTGACCTTTCGCGGCATTCCTCTGGGCCGCTTCCCCTTCCTGCATCACCTTAAGGATCGCGTACTCCTTTGCCTTTCGCCGCACGGCTTCCAGTTTGTCCGTCAGGAGCTTGATCTGTTCTTGGATGACCTTCGTCTCACGGTCTTCCGTGGCCTTTGATTCCTCGGCAGCGGCATCCGCAAATTGGATGCGTACATTCTCCAGATTCACCATGGGGTCCGCCGGTTTGGCCGGTTCCGGCTTGGGCGGGGGCGGGGCTTGGCCGAGCGTCCACGCGGGGACGGCCGCCAGCCCAAACAGGCACACGCACAACTTGGCGGCGTAGGCCGCCCGGCTCGGTGTCATCGGTTTCATAATGAGCGTCAACCTTTCTTGCATGTCCCGCTTCCCTTCCCCCAGGACGCCGACCGCGGGAGCGGGCCGCCGGCGGGGCTGAAATGAGCACACGGCCAACAGCGCCTCGGCATACGCCCGGCGGTCGGCCTGCGCCGCCGCCCACTCGTCGCACGCCCACTCGGCGTCGGCCCGCAACCGCCGGCGGGCCAGCCAGAAAATCGGGTTCCACCAGTGGGCCACGGCCGCCAACATTTCCAGCCGGCGCACCCAGTGGTCGCGGCGGCGCAAGTGGGCGAGTTCGTGGGCGATCACCGCCCGCCGGCCGTCGCCCGTCACCTGTTTGTCCAAGTCGGCGGGCCACAGCAGCACCGGCCGGCCGACGCACCACATCACCGGGGAGGCCAGCCCCGCCAGTTTTTTCACGGCGGGCGTCCGCAGCCCGAGGCGGTTGGCGACGACCGCCACTTCGGCCACCAGTTCGTCCGGGGCCTTCTTGGCGTGCCGGGCGAACCGGCCGAACCGCCACGTGTCCCGCGTCATGCGGGCGAAGACCGCCGCCCCGCCGGCGACCCACACGGCCAAAAGCCACCATTCCCAGTGAAATTCTGTCACCGGCTTCGGGACGGCCGGCGCCACTTCAGAGGGCGAGACCATCAGGGTTGTTTCCGCAACCGCCCGGTCCTCGAAGGCGAAGACGGGCATGGCGTCGGCCCCGACGGGGACTTCAATGAACTCTTCCGACACCAGCCCGTAGGCCGGCATCGGCGGCAACGGCTCGATGGAAACTGGCGACTCTTCCGCCATCGGGGCCGGCCGCACCGCCAAAGGGACTGACCACAAGAATTCCACCGGCGAGACGAGCTTGAGAAGGACGATCAGCCACAGCGCGTGCCGGACGCCGGGGGCCGGCTTGCCGACGCGGATGACCGCGTACACCAACCCGGCGAGCAGGGCGGCCGTCAGCGTGTTGGTCAGGAGCCAAGCGATCATTTTTTGCCCCCCCTCTTCGGCTTCGCGGGCGGCTCGGCGTCGAGCTTGTCGAGCAGTTCGCGGAACTGGGCGATCTCCTCCGCGGAGAACTTCGCCCCCTCCACCAAGGCCAGCATCAGCGGGGAAGATGTCCCCTCGCAGTAGGTGGCCGCGAGGTCGGTGAGCTGCTGTTGCAGCAACTCGTTGAGCGTCACGGTCGCCTTGTACACGTGGGCCGCCGTGGAGCGGTCGCAGGCGGCATACCCCTTGCCGGCCAGCCGCGTGAGCAGCGTCTGCACGGTCGTGTACGCCCACGTGGACCCTTGCCCCTGAAGCACGGTGTGCAGTTCACGGACGGTACACGGCCCGCGCTCCCACAGGGCCTTCAGCACGGCCCGCTCGGTCTCACTGATCGGAATCGGGATCGGCACGGAAGTCCTCCTACACCTTGTCGGAGGACAGTCTACTACAGCGCGTAGGAGGCTGTCAACAGGTTTTCGGGGGTTGTTACAGAGGGATGGAAAGCCCACGGAAGCCCAGGGACGGCCGTCCCGGGGCTTTCCCTA
>JAYUGD010001161.1:0-2897 GCA_043767785.1 Zavarzinella sp.
GGAGACGGCCACGGCGTGAACGTACTTCATCGGCCCGCGCCAGCGGCGAACTTCTTTTCCGGTGTCCAAGTCCCACAGGATCACGAAGCCGTCCAGCCCGCCGGAGATGGCCTGTTGCCCGTCGTGTGTGAAGGCCACGGTTGTCACTAAGCCGGTGTGCCCTTCCAATTTGTACTTCTGGATCGTGGTGTCGATGTCCCACAGGCGGACCGTGCCGTCCATCCCGCCGGAGATGGCGCGCTTGCCGTCCGGCGACAGGGCGACGGCCCACACGGACGACGTGTGCCCGACCAACCGCTTCAAGTCCCGCTTGCCCTCGACTTCGACGTACCGCACGGAGCGGTCGGCGCTGGCGACCACGGCACGGCGGCCGTCGGGGGAGAACGCGATGCCGTTCGCCTGCCCGGCCGACACTTCCAGCGGGTCTACTTCGCCGGTGTTGTCCGGCAACTGGGCGCCGATCTGCGTCGCTTGGAACAACGTGCCGAGCCGGAGTTCCCGCGCCAAGTCGCCGAACGACTGCACCCATGCCTGCCGGGCGATGGTCCCGCCGGGGACAGCCAGCGAGCCGACCGCCCGGCTCAGGGATTCGGACTCAGCCAACTTCTCGCGGAATTGGGCGGGCGTCATGCCGACTTCGGCGGCGGCCGTTGCCAACTCCAAATCTCCTTCGTAGCGCAGCGTCATGGCGATCACGGGTTCCGTCCGCGTCACCTTGGAGCCGGTCTTTTCCAGCGCCTCGCGGTACTTCTTGGAGTCTTCGTCCATCTGGGCCGACGACTTCTCCTTCGCCGGGTAGAGGGCCAGCGCCACGTCCGCGTCGGCCTTGCTGACAGCCTTCGGGCTTTTCTCCAAGTGGTCCCGCATCTGGTCGGCCTTCGTGATAATCCCCGGCACGTGGCAGCCCATGCAGGAGACGCCGAGTTCGACCGCCTTGTCCGGCCGGCGCGGGTCGGACACGATGGCCGTCAGCGCCTTGTTGAGCCGGTTGTTGACGGCGTCCATGATGAAGTAGCCTTGCAGGCCGTTCGGCAAACTGAAGATGGCTTCGCCGCCGGCGTGCTGGAACGTGTTCTCCACGCTGCCCGGCCCGAGCGGGTACGCGAAGACGTTGCGGCGGTCCGGGGCGCTGAGGCCGCGGTCGATCAGGTTCTGGGGGATTTCCTCGAAGTCGTAGGTCCGCCAGTAGTACCCGTGGACGGAGTCGTGCCGCTCCAGCACGCGGTTGTTCCGCGAGATGCCCGACCCGTTGAAGGCCACCCGCATCACCCGCTCCTGCTGGATGTTCAGCGGGGCGTCCACGCGCAGTTGCCGTTCGAGTTCGGCGAGGTTGCCCGGCAGTTGCAGCAGGTCTTGGTAGAGCGGCGGCCGCGTGGCCGAGGCGACGAACCAGTCCCCGCGCACCGTCGGCACCTTAGTGGCCGTGAAGACCATCACCGTCCGCGTCGTCGCCCCGTCGTCCAGGAGGGCGTAGGGGTACTCTTGCAGCAGGCGGTTCCACAGGGTCGCGTCCCACATGTACCAGCGCAAGTCAATGCGGAAGACCGTCTCGTGCGGGTCGATGGGCTCCGGCGGCCGTACCTTCGGGTGCCACGACAGCGAGTTGATGACCTTCGACACCGCGTTGCGGTACGTCCGCAGTTCGTCGTCCGCGAGGCCGGCGTTCCACAGGTGCGTCAGTGTGATGTAACGTTGGAACCGGCGCGCCCGTCGGTCGATCTTCTCCATATCCGTGAGGATCAGTTCTTCGACCGCCGCCCCGGAAATGATTGGCCGCCCGCCCGTCGCCACCAGCGGCGGCGCCCCGCCATCGATCCATGCCTTCACGGCCGTCAACTCGGCTTCCGACGGCCGGTCCTTCACGTCCGGCGGCGGCATCGCCCCGGCCGCTATCTTCTTGAACACCGGCGACTCGGCCGCCTTGCCGGGGATGATTTTTTTGCGGGCCACAAGTCGGTCGAGGTCGAGCAGGTAATTCATGCCCCCTTCGAGCGTCCCGTTCTCCCCGTGACAGCGGTGACAATGCACTTTGAACACCGCCTGAGCCTTCACGGCCAACGGGTTCGGAGCCTCGGCCCACAGGACGGCCGGAAACCCGAGGAGGAAGAGCAGCCGCAGAATCATCGGGAAGAGTCTCCGCGGGGGATGGCCTGAACTAAGTCAGACGAGGCCGGGGGCTTGATGGATTGTGACCGATGGGGGAGGGATGAGTCAAGTAAGGGACGTGTAACGAGCCGCCACCCGGCAGAACCCGTTTAGCCGCGACGCGGAGGCTTTGCGCAGCGGAGCGAGGACTACCGCCCAGAATCGCTTCCCGTCCACCCCGTCATAGCCCGCTGCGCAAGCAAGGGGGGCGACTTCCCCGTTGGGGCGGCTTCCCGTGGTGGCGTGTCTCTGACCCTTGCTTGCGCCGCGGGCTATGACTGGTCTGCGTGGGGGCGGCTGATGGAAGGGAGTCCGCGCTCCGCTGCGCAAAGTCTCCGCGTCGCGGCTAAACGGGGTCATCGCTTGGTTACTGGCCGCCCACCGTAAACGGAATCAGCGTCACTGCCGCCGGCTTCTTCGGCCGCTCGGCCGTCTCCTCCACCTCGAATGGCTGGTCAATCGCGTTGCCGGCCACGTCTTCGAGGCGGGAATTAAGACGCATGTGATAGTTGCCTGTCCGCCAAGGCTTCTCGGGCGTGAATCGCCAGACGGTTTCACCCTTCTCCAAGGTGATCGTCCCAGAGACTGGCTTGCCGTCGTCAGTCTGTACGGTCAGGTGATTTCGTAGCAAGGCCTCGTCCATCGGCTTCGGAAAGGTGACGGTCAACACCTCGCCCGGCTTGGCCGGGGGCGTAATCTTCCATTCGCTAGGCGTCGGGGCTTTCGTGATCGCCGGCCCGGCGGTGATTGTC
>JAYUGD010001162.1:0-2896 GCA_043767785.1 Zavarzinella sp.
GAAGAGGTGCCGCGTGGGGGGCACGTTTTGCTCGACGCGCGGAGTAGCAATTACATCGACCCGGACATCCTCGGCTTGATCCGCGACTTTAAGGAACAAGAAGGACCGGCCCGCGGGGTGGAGGTGAGCTTGCTGGGGTTCCGGAGCAAGTACGAGCTTGGGGACCAAATTCAGTACGTGGACTACTCCACCCGCGAGCTTCAGGACGCACTAACCCCGGAGCTGGCACTCCAGATCTTGAAAGACGGCCACGAACGGTTCCGCACAGGGCGGCGACTGACGCGCGACCTCGCCCGTCAAGTCAGTGCCACGGCCGCCGGTCAACACCCGCTGGCCGTGGTGGTGAGTTGTATTGACTCGCGCACCCCGTCCGAGTTGATCTTCGACATGGGCGTCGGCGACATCTTCAGCGTCCGGATCGCCGGGAACGTGACGGGTGACAAGGTGTTGGGAAGTGTGGAGTACGCCTGTGCCGTCGCGGGCGCCAAGTTGATCCTGGTGATGGGACACACTCAATGCGGCGCGGTGACGGCGGCCGTCAACCTCATCGGTTCCACGGAACAACTGGCGACGGCAACGGGTTGCCAACACCTCGAATCAATCGTGGACGAGATCCGGCAATCCATTGATCCTGTTCAGTCCCAAAGTATTGACCAACTCCCAATTGCGGAGAAGGATTCACTCATCAACGCCGTGGCCCGTCGCAACGTGTACTGGTCGGTCGAAATGATTCGCCAACGGAGTCAAACAATCCAAGGTCTGGTCCGGGAGGGGCGAATCGCCGTCGTCGGCGCAATGTACGACGTGACCACCGGCGCCATCGAATTTCTCCCCGCTCCGGAAGTGACCCGCGTAGACATTCTTGGCGCCTCGAAATGATTCTTGATGTCCGAGGAACTATCCGATCCGGAATGTGACGCCGTGTTCTCGGACGGCGTAGCGGCTGCCCCCTTCCCCCCGACTGCCCGGCTTTGTAAGATGTTCACAAAGATCACCGATCATTTCACACGAAGGTCACGATGGCGTTTGCGGTCAACCCTGATTCGAGTTCGGAATTGAGTGGCGAAGAGGCCATGCCCGCCTCCGACATTTCTTCGTCGATACCCGACAACCCCGAAGCCCCCCTCCCGGCGTTCTCCGAGATGAATTTGATCCGTCCACTGATGGATGCGATCAATCTCGCCGGGTACAAGTTTGCCACGCCGGTGCAAGCGGCGGTCATCCCGAAGGCGATGCGGGGCAAGGACGTGATCGGCCAAGCCCAGACCGGGACCGGGAAGACGGCGGCGTTCCTCATCCCGTTTTTGAACCGTTGGCGGCCGCATAAGTTGAAAGGGCCGATCGGCCTCATCATGTTGCCGACGCGGGAACTGGCGATGCAAGTGGCCACCGAAGCGGTGAAGCTCGCCCCGAGCAAACGGTTCAGCACCGTGGCGGTGTACGGCGGGTCGCGGATGGGCACGCAACTGGCGTCCCTGCAAAAGGGCTGCGACCTCGTGGTCGGCACGCCGGGCCGGATGCTCGACCACTTGCGCCGCGGGTCGATGAGCCTGCAAGATGTTCGCTACGTGGTGCTGGACGAAGCCGACCGGATGCTCGACATCGGCTTCCGCCCGGACATCGAACGCATCCTGCGGCGGTGCCCCGCCCAGCGGCAAACGCTGCTGATGTCCGCGACGGTGCCGGACAGCATCAAGAAGCTCGTCAACCGCTACATGGTCGATCCGGAACACCTGAGCATGTCCCCCGGCACGATGACCGTGGAGAAGATCCGCCAGACGTTCATCACCGTGGACGACGACAAGAAGTTCGACCTGCTGCTGAAGGTGTTGGAACGCGAGCGACCGCGGCAGTGCCTCATCTTTGTGGAACGCAAGCGGTGGGCGGACAACCTGTACAAGAAATTGCACCGGGCGATCCCCGGCGTGGCGGTCATTCACGGCGACTTGGCCCAAACGCAACGCGAGAAGATCATGGCCGGGTTCCGGGCCGCCAAGGTCCACACCCTGATCGCCACCGACGTGGCCAGTCGCGGCATCGACGTGACCGGCATTTCCCACGTCATCAATTACGACCTGCCGATGGACATCGAGAACTACGTTCACCGCATCGGCCGCACCGGACGGATCGGCAACGACGGCGTGGCGATCGCGTTCGTGACCCCAGAGCAAGGCGGCCATCTAACCGACATCGAGATGGTGATTAACCGCCTCATCGACGAAGACCGCATCGAAGGGTTTGAAGCCTACACCGCCCGCAAGCGCGAAGTCCGCCCCGTCACCGTGCTGACCGAGCACGGCCAAATGGTCCCCACCGACGAGCCACCCCCGCCCGCCAAGAAACCCGTCTTCGGCAAGTCCGCCAAGAAGTACAGCACGCGGCTGTAATATCGATTGGTTTCGCTGACGATCACGGAACCACTGTGTTCATATTCGGGCGCCGGGCGAAACTGTAAGCCCGACGGCTCGATTGTTCAAAGTCCAAATATGGTTATGTGCATCCATGTCCGGCGTCACTCGACGTGAGGTCACTGCTGTCCGGTCCCTAAAACATTTTCCTGGCCTTGAACGGGGCGGCGGGCGTGTCCGGGTGGGAGCCGGCCAGAGTCGGCGTGGCGACGCTCTCGACCAGCGTGAACGATTCTGCTCGGCTATCGGAAGCGGCCCACTGAATGGAGATTTTCCGCAACGTGTCGATCTTAAACGCGCCCGAGTTTTCTTTCGTGGTCAAAGGGCACACGGGCATCCCTGGCCGTTCCTTCGTCGCGTACACCGTGCCGGTGCGGTAGAAATAGTAGTAGTACGTTTCAAAAATGTCCGTCACCTCCCACCAGCCCGGCAGCCAGTTCGGTACGATTCCGATCCGGGATGCCAAATCCCCGATCGCTTCCCAGAAC
>JAYUGD010001163.1:0-8081 GCA_043767785.1 Zavarzinella sp.
TCGATCTGCCACCGGCCGCGGTACAGCGCCATCGCTTCGGCCGCCGACAACATCTCCGGGGGGGCGTTGGTCGCCGCCACCCACCAGTCGCACAGGACGAGTTGGCGGGCGCTGACGGCCCGCCCGCGGCGGCTCGCCCGCGCGTGGAGTTGGCGGCGGCGCTCGGCGGCCACGGCCGGCGGGCAGCGCCGGACGATCACGCGGGCCCGGACCGGCGTGACTTTGCCCACCCACAGGTCCCCGTCCCACGCGTCCGTGTCGGCGTCGAACGCCGCCAGCCACGCGGCCAATTCTTGGTCGGCCCGGTCGGCCCCGACGCAAATCACCGTGGGCAGGCGCGTGAGCCAAAACACGCCGCGGCGGGGGAATTCCCCGAGGGTTTCGGCGTCGAAGAAGCCGAGGTCGGCGACGTGCAAGGCCCCGGCCGGCAGGTCGGGCAGCCGTTGCATCAGGCGCAGGTCCGGCGTGGTGGCGGCGTCGACGAGCAGGTCGGTCGTCCGGCCGGTGTCGAGCCGCCACCGGACCAACACCTTGGCGGCGGCCGTCGCCGACGGGTCGCCGGGCCGCGTCCCGCCGCCGTACCCGGGGAAGGCGGCGGCCAGCCCCGGCGGCAGGGGCACGGACGTGGCGTCGGTGAGGGACACGCCGTCAAACCGGCGGAGGAGCGGGATGTTCTCTCGCGTCCCCGACTCGGCGTTCAGTTGTTCCAGTCCCGCGCGGAGCAGGGCGTGGAGGAAGTCGGCGGCCGCCGGCTCGTGGAGGCGCTGACACAGGGCCGACGCGGACACGCCGAGGTCGTCGGCCAAATCAACCAGCGAGGCGTCGGGCTCGCGGAGCAGACGCAGGCTCAGGGCTTGGGCGACCGCGGCCCCCGACAGGCGCCGCTGGCGCTGGACGAAGCCCGTTTGCCGGGCGAGGTCGTCGGCCGTGGTGGTCAAGAGGGACTGGACAACGCGCGGGATGTCGTCGAGAAGGGCAGCCATGCCGGGACTCCGGAGATGAAATCATTAGGCGGTGACACCCTAACGATAAGCCGCTCCGAGAGTTCCGGCTTAACTTAATACCGATGGGGCATGGCACCCGACGCTGAGACAAGGACGACGACCGGGCGTGAGGGAACACCCGACGCCCGCAGCCGGTTAGAGCATTTTCAGTTTCCGTGTGGCGGCCGGCGTGTGGTGGGACCGGCGTCCCGCCGGTCGTTTGTTCCTCGACGACCGGCGGGACGCCGGTCCCACCGCAACACCGAAACTGAAAATGCTCTAATTACAACTCCGGAGGATGACCCCATGAAACGTCTACTGGTCCCGCTTGTTGCTTTGGTAATCGCCGTTCCCGCATTCGGCCAAACCGCGCCCGACGCGAAAGACCTCAAGGCCGTCGCCGAGAAGAGTTACGCCTTTTACAAGGGCCGCCAGAAGGCCGACGGCAGTTTCGAGCCGGTGAAGAGCGGCCCCGGCACGACGGCCCTGATCGCCGCCGCCCTCATCCGGCACGGTTACGGCGCGGACGACCCCGTCGTCGCCAAGGCCTTGGCCTATTTGGAGAAGAACGTCCAGCCGGATGGCGGCGTCTACAATAAGTTCTTGGCCAACTACACCACCTGCATCGCCCTCGTCACCTTCAAGGAGGCGAACAAGGACGGCAAGTACGACAAGGTAATCGCCAACGCCGCCACGTTCCTCAAGTCGCTCCAGCAGGCCGGCCCCGAAGACGCCCAAGCCTTCGGCGGCGTCGGGTACGACGGCAAGTCCCGGCCGGACGTGTCCAACTCCCACTTCTACGTCGAGGCCTTGCTCGCCGCCGGCGTGCCCAAGGACGACCCGGCCATCAAGAACGCCATCGCTTTCCTGAGTCGGTGCCAGAACCTGCCGGGCGAAGCGAACAAGATGGCGTTCGCGGCCAAGACCAGCGCCGACGACAAGGGGGGCTTCGTCTACAACCCGTTCGACGTGAGCAAAGCGGACAGCCCGAAGAAAACCGCCGAAGGGGGTCTGCGGTCCGAAGGCGGCATGACCTACGCCGGGCTGAAGAGCTTCCTGTACGCCGGCATCGGCAAGGACGACCCGCGCGTGAAGGCCGCCGTCACATGGATCCGCGAACACTACACGCTCGACGAAAACCCCGGCCAGAAGGACAGCGGCCTGTTCTACTACTACCACGTCTTCGCCAAGGCGATGACCGCCCTCGGCGAAGACGACTTCGCCGACGCCAAGGGGAAGAAGCACCCGTGGAAGGCCGAGCTGTTTGACACGCTGAAAAAGAAGCAAAAGGACGACGGAAGCTGGGCCAACGACAACGGGGCTTTTTTGGAAAACTCGCCGGAGTTGGCCACGTCGTTTGCGTTGTTGGCGATCAGCTACACGGGGAAGTAAAGACAACCTCACCCCCTAACCCCCTCTCCGGAGCGGAGAGGGGGGACCAAACCAAGACGGCCGCCGCCCACTTGCTCCCCCTCTCCGCCGCGGAGAGGGGGTCGGGGGGTGAGGTGGTCTTTACGGCGAGCGCGATGCAGGCTCCCGACATTGTTCATTTCCACATTTCCCTTGCATCCGCCCGCCCCATATGTTCCCTTCATGACTGTCACCCCCTCTCCGAGAGTTTCACCCATGACGTTGAAGCGTTGGTGTGCCGTGGTGTTCGCGGCTTTGTTGAGCGTCTCCGCCGGCCGGGCCGACGAGAAGACGCCGGCCGCGGACCCGTATGACCAGTCGAAGGTGCCGCTGGAGGTCGAGCCGCCGGCCGACTTCAAGGGCAAGAAAATCGTGCTGGTGGCCGGCTCGAAGAGTCACGGTCCTGGGGACCACGAGTTCTTCGCCGGCTGCGCGATCCTGATGAACCTGCTGAAGCAGACCGACGGCGTCTGGCCCGTGATGGCCCGCGACGGGTGGCCGAAGAACGAGAAAATCTTCGACGGCGCCGCCGCGATGGTCTTCTACATGGACGGCCGCGGCGGGCACCCGGTCGTCCAGAAGGACGCGCAGGGCGACCGCATGGACCGCATTCAGAAGCTGATGGACAAGGGAACGGGTTGGGTGAACCTGCACTACGCCGTCGATTACTTGCCGAAGGACGGCAAGCGCGTCCTCGGGTGGATGGGCGGGTATTACGAGCCGGACTACTCGATCAACCCGCACTGGGACGCCGCCGTGCGCTCCCTGCCGAAGCACCCGACCACCAACGGGGTGAAGCCGTTCGTCCTGCGGGACGAGTGGTACTACCACATGCGGTTCAAGGAGGACATGAAGGACGTGACGCCCATCCTGACCGCCCTGCCGCCGGACAACACGCGGACGACTGAGGCGAGCAAGATGAACAAGGGCAAGCCCGAACACATGGCGTGGGCCTACGACCGCCCGGACGGCGGCCGCGGCTTCGGCTTCACCGGCGGCCACTTCCACCGCAACTGGGGGGACGAGAACTTCCGCAAGCTCGTCGTCAACGCGATCCTCTGGAGCGCCAAAGTCGATGTCCCGAAGGACGGCGCCAAAGTCGAATTCGACCCGGCCGACCTGAACAAGAACCTCGACCGCAAGGGCAAAGATCCGTTCAAGCCGATCACGCCGCCGACGGCCGTGACGCCGACGGATGATTGATGACCGAAGCGCCAGCGAGGGAGGCGAGCCAGAAGCGTTAGCGCTCTGGAGGACGCGCGTGAGTCAGTGCGCCGCGAACCGAGTCTTCGAGGTTCGCTCCACGGGTGACGCCTCTCGCCCCACGAACTGGGACAACGCCTCTCGCCCAAGGGGTCGGGCTTCGAAGACTCGCCCTCTTGCGTTTGCGTGCGTGCGGTTCCTCCAGAGCGCTAACGCTTCTGGCTCGCCTTCCTCGCTGCGCTCGGTCATAGGCCATTGAGTGTTTCATGCTCACCACCCTCTTCCTTGCCGCCGCCCTCTCCGCCCCGGACTTGTCCCGCGGGCGGCCGGGGCCGCTGACGGGCGAGACGGTCTTCGTCGTGAAGGGGAGTTTCTCCGTTGACGTTCAGCCGGCCGGGGCGGCGGCCCCGTCGCTGTACCAACTTTCTCACATGGATTTCGTCGTCACCCGTCAGGAGGGCGACCGCCTGTGGGTCACGTTCCAAGGCGTGCCGGTGGGGCTGAACCGCAAGGACGTGGTGACGGCCAAGGGGGCCGTCGCCGCGTACACGGAACTCATCAACCAGTCGCCGCAAAGCACGACGTACCGCATGAAGCGGGCGAAGGCTTACGAAGTCCTTGGCGAGTACGACAACGGCATCAAGGACTACGACGAGTTGATCAAACTCAACCCGCAGGGGTCGGCGTACTGGAACAACCGCGGGAACCTGTTCCTCCGCAAGAAGGAGTACGAAAAGGCCCAAGCGGACTACGAGAAGGCGTGTCAAGTCGCCCCCGCCTATGGCACGCCCGTCGGCAACCTCGGCAACCTGTTCTCGATTCGGCACCGGCCGGACGAGGCGATGACGAAGTACGCTGAGGCGATCCGCCTCACCCCGACTTACTCGCGGGCGTTCAGCGGCCGGTCGGCCGTCTACCGCGAGCGGCGAGAATACGACAAGGCGCTCGCGGATGCCGAAAGCGCCGTGAAATTCGACGCCGTCTCCCCCCACGCCTACGCCGCCCGCGGGGCCGCCCGCCTGCACCTGAAGCACGAGGCCGCGGCGCTGGAAGACTTCACGAAGGCGTTGGCGCTCGACCCGAGTTACGCGGCCGGGTACTTGTTCCGCGGCGCCTACCACCTGAACCGCAACGAACTTCAGCCGGCGATCCGGGACTTCGACGCGGCGATGCGGTGTTACCGAGACTACGGGGCGGCGATGTTGCGGCGGTCCGCGGCGTGGGCGAAGGCCGGCAACTACCGGCAGGCGCTCGCGGACGCAGACACGGCGATCACGTGGGACGGGCTATCGGCGGCCGCGCACCGCCGAAAGGCGTGGCTCTTGGCGACGGCGGCCGAATTTCGAGACGGGAAGAAGGCGTTGGAATTGGCGACGAAGGCGCTGACCTTGCCGCGCGGGGACACCGGGGCGACCCACGACGCCCACGCGGCCGCCTTGGCGGAACTCGGCCGCTTTGATGAGGCGGTGGCGGCCCTGAAGAAGGCCGCCGACGACAAGGGGTATCACGCCGAACACGCGGAGGCGTTGGCGAAGCGCCTCGCGGAGTACGGGGCGAAGAAGCCGCACCGGGAGTGAGGCCGGCGGTTACAGTTTCGGCGGGGCCGGCGCGTCCGGGACTGCCTTGTCCTCGACTTTGGCCGGCGGGGCCACCGCGGGCATGGGGGCGATGCCGCCGCCGGCGAAGCCGAGCATCCCGCCGTTGGGGAGGAGGTCCGGGTTAATTGGCCCCTTCGGGGCCGGCACCAAACTTTCGCTGTCCTTCAACTTGTCGGCCCGGGCCTCGGTCGTCACGTAGATCACGTTCCCCATGCGGGCCGGCTTCAGGTCGGCCATTTCGCACATCAGCCGGACGGCCGCCTCGAACGGGATGTCGTCCGCTTGCAGCGTCACCGGGTTCATCACCGTCTTGGCCTTCACGGCCTTCGGGTCGAACACCACGTTCACGCCGCACTTCCCGGCCAGTTCCTTGACGGCCGTCTGCAAGGGCACGTTGTCGTAGTTCACGTCCACGCGCTGCTTCAGTTGCCGGTACACGGCCGTCTCTTCCGTGGTGATGAGCAGCGTGCCGTCCGCGACGGCGAAGGTCAGGTTGTACTGGCTGACGAGCGCCCGCAGGGCCGTCCGCAGTTTCGTCTTCTTCATGTTCAATTCGACAATCATCTCTTCCGGCGAGATCCCCATCTGCATGATGGCGTTGCGGTCGATGATGATCTGGATCTTGTACTGCTCGGCGATGGTGGCGATGATCGCCGCGAGGTTCAGGTCCTTGAATTCGAAGTCGTTCGGCGAATCGAGGGCCTTGCGGATGGCGTCCGGCGTCGTGCCCGTGGCCTCCGACTTCTTCACCTCGGGATTCGGGGCCGGGGCCGCCCACAGCGGGCTGAGGGACGCGACCACGGCCAACAGGCCGCCGGCCGACAAGAGACAGGCACGACACGACATGGCAAACGCTCCGTGCTTCGATGGGAGGTGACAGGCTTTAGTATACGGACCGCGTCCGGATGAAGATGAAACGGGTCACGGGGCAAAACCGTGGGGCCGGACGGCGGAATACTTGGAAAAACAGAAATGACGATCGCGGGCGCTCACGGCATCATCATGGAATACCGCCGGGCCAGTTCGCGGGCCTGCTCGATGGCGATGCTCGTTTGCCGTTCCGGGTCGCGCTCGGTCACGTCCGGGGAGACGCCGGCCCCGTGGATCGGGTTGCCGTTCGGGGAGAGCAGGCGGGCGACGGTCAGCCGCATGCCGGCCCGCGGCTTGGGCTTCCCGGCCCCGTCGTCCGGTTCCTCCCCGGTGTTGAACCGCACGACATTTTGCAGCGCCCCTTTGCCGAACGTCGGCGTCCCGACCAGTTTGGCCCGCTGGTTTTCCCGCAAGGCGACGGCGAAGACTTCGGCGGCGCTGGCCGTCTCGCCGTTGACCAGAAGCACGGCCGGCAAGTCCGTCGCGGTGGGGCCGGCGAGGGACGTGTAGACCTTCGTGGCGTCGGGCTGCGCCCCTTGGGCGGTGACGATGATCCCGGCCGGCAGGAACCGCTCGGCCGTTTTCACGGCGGCGGCGAACGACCCGCCCGCGTTGCCGCGCAGGTCGATCACCAACGCCTTGGCCATGCCCATCGTCGTCAGGTTCTTCACGATCGCGTCCACTTCCTGCGGGGTGGTGACTTCGAACCGCAGGATGCGGAGGTAGGCCACGTTCCCTTCTTGCATGTTCAACTCGACCGTGGATTGGGACAGGTTGGCGTCATCCGCCGCGAGCTGGTTCGCCGGGAGGTACGCGGAGTATTCGTCCAGCGAGTTGCACGCCCCGCAGATGAACTCCAGCACGACGACGTTGACCGACCGCAGCCCGAGCAACCGCTTGGACGCGGACGCGACCTCGGCCACGACTTCGACGGCCTGCCGGACGTTCGACACGTCCCGGCCGCCCCACGCCTTCTGGACGCTGCCGCGGAACTTGGCGACGGCCACGGCATCCGCGCCGCGCAAGTACTGCTCGGCAAAGGCCGGGTCGGCGAGGGCGGCGAGGTACTCGTCCATTCCCTGCCGGAACAGCCGGGAGACGCCGGCCTTGCCGGGGTCCACGTAATGGATTTGGATCTTGCGGAGAACCTCGTCGTACAGGGCCAGCACGTCGGCCTGCGGCATGGCGAGGATGCGGGCTTGGAAGTCGGGGTCGCGGTGGCGGTGCGTTTGCAGGGCGTGGCGGACGCACTTGGCGAGGCTGGCCCGTGCTTCTTCATTCCCCCGGTCGGCCGCCAAGACGCGCAGCCACGTCTGGAGAGCTTCTTCCCAGTGTTGTTGCTTTTGCTGGGTGCGGGCGAGCGACACGAGGTCGTCAGTCGCCGAAAGGATCGTGGGGACGGCGGCCCCTTGGGCCGAGACGAAGGTGGGGCCGGCAATCAAGGCCGCGAGGGCCAAGCCGGTCAGCCGAACTACCGAACTGTTGATCGCCATCCCGGCCCTCCGAAACGTTCCACTAGGAGGTGGGAGAGGGAGGTACACTCCCACGCACTATAAACCAAGACGAGACGGGCCGTCAAACAAGTTATGAATATTTTGCGAATTCGTTACACCGCGGTTCGTCGTTGCAACCGCCGGCCATCTGTGGTTCAATCGGTACTTCTCGGCCCCCGCACTCGGAAGACACCCCCCATGCGTATCGGCGTTTTCGTCCTGGCCCTCTGCGTTTGTCCCCTCCCCGCGTGGGCCGAGGACGTCGGCGACTTGCTGCGCGCCTCCAAGGCGGCCCTCCGCAAGGGGGACGGCCCGGCGGCCCTCAAGGCCGCGGAGAAGGCCGTGGAACTGGCCCCCAAGAACCCGGCGGCCTACTTCGCCCGCGGGGAAGTGTTCGCCTTCCAGCGGCAGCCGGCCGAGGCCGTCAAGGACTACGACAAGGTGTACGAGTTGGACAACACGTTCGTGATCGCCGTGGACCGCCGCGGCGGCGAGCAGTTCAAGATCGGCAAGGTGAAGGAGTC
>JAYUGD010001164.1:0-8077 GCA_043767785.1 Zavarzinella sp.
CGGCGCCGGCTACGGCGGCGGGTCCGACGAGCGCGAGCAGACGCTCAACCAGATCCTCTCGGAGATGGACGGGTTCCAGCCGACGGAAACCGTGATCGTAATGGCCGCGACCAACCGGCCCGACGTGCTCGACGCGGCGCTCCTGCGGCCGGGCCGGTTCGACCGGCACATCACCGTGGACCGCCCGACGTGGCAGGGGCGGTTCGACATCCTGAAAGTTCACATCCGCAACAAGCCGCTGGCCGACGACGTGGACTTGGAAAAGATTGCCCGCAAGGCGATGGGCATGACCGGGGCCGAGTTGAAGAACCTCGCCAACGAGGCGGCCATCTCCGCGGCCCGCGAGGGCAAGGAGCGCGTGGACAATTGGGACTTCGACCAAGCCGCGGAACGGCTGCTGCTCGGGGCGAAGCGGGACGGCACGCACACGCCGGAAGAGCGCCGCCGCACCGCGTACCACGAGGCCGGGCACGCCCTGACCGCGTGGCTCGAACCGAAGGCCGACCCGCTCTGGAAAATCTCCATCCTCGCCCGCGGCCAGGCGGCCGGGGTGACGGTGTACGAGCCGAACGAAGACCGCATTGACATGTCGAAGAGCGAGCTGTTCGCCCGGCTCGTGACGGCGATGGGCGGGCGGGCCGCCGACCGGCTGGTGTTCGGCGAGATGATGGCCGGGGCCGTCGGGGACATCAAGCAGGCGACGCGCATCGCCCGCATGATGGTGACGCAGTACGGCATGAGCGACCGCCTCGGCCCCGTCGCCTACCGGGCCGGGGAGGAGCACGTCTTCCTCGGCAAGGAACTGCACGAGACGCGGGACTTCAGCGACGGGACCGCCAAACTGATCGACGAGGAAGTCCACCGCCTCGTCCGCGAGGCCGAGGTGCGGGCCCACGAATTGATTTCCGCGAACCGGGACAAGCTCGAACTGCTGACGGCCACGCTGCTCGAACGCGAGGAGATGGACCGGGACGACGTGGAAAAAGTCCTCGGCGCCCGGCCTAGCGTTCCGTCGGCAGCCAATTCTCAATGACTTCGTGGAAGCGCGTCGGGCACTGGAGGCGGTCGAACGCCGCCCCAGTGCGCTCGGACAGTTCGCGATAGGCGGCCGGGTCGCGGGTCAACGCCTGAATCACGTCAGCAAGGGCGACCGCGTCGCCGGCCTTGAAGAACCGGACGCCGGCGCCGTCGGCCAGCGCCCGCGTCAACACCGGGTGCGTGCTGGCGATCACCGGCGTGCGGACGGTGAGACTTTCCGTGAAGGTCAGCGGGAAGCCTTCCGGGAACTCCGGGCGGGTGGGGACGACGACGAACGTGGCCCGCGTCATCTCCGCAACCACGCGGTCGTTCGACACCAGGCCGAGGAATTCGGCCGCGGCCCCCAGCGGGGCCGCCCGCCGCTTCCACTCGGCCACGAGAGGCGACGTGCCGCCGACGGCCAGCCGGGCATCCAGTCCGCGGTCGCGGAGCTTGATCGTGGCGTCGATCACATCCCCCACCCCCTTCGCGGCGATGAGGTTGCCGGCCATGAACAGCCGCACCGGCCCCGGGGGCAAGTCGCGCACCGGGTACTCGGCCGGCGTCCGCGTGACGACGTAGTCCCACGCCACGGCCTTGCGGGGGTCCAACCCGGCCTCTGTCATCGACTGCGTGGCCGGCTCCCGGTGGTTGCCCACGCGGGCGACGTTCGGCCGGTTCAACAGGCGGACGAGTTCCCGGGCGATGAAGCGGTCGTACCGCCGTTCTCGCCGGAAGAACCCGGCGAACATGGCCAGCGTGGACCAGCGCTTGCGCGCCGCCAAGTGCAGGATGCCGACGGCGAGCAGGTCGTTCGTCCGCAGCAGCAAGTGCGTGGGGCCGAACTTCAACAGTTCCTGGCAAATCTGCGAGACCCAGACCAGCACTGTCACGGTCGGGGGGACGGGAAAAGCGCCGGCCGGCTGCGGGATGGTGACGAGCGTCCCGCCGCCGGCCCGACATTTTTCCGCCGGCCCGTTCAGCGAGATGACCAAGTGCGGCCGCGGGGCCATCCACGCGTCCAAGAACCCTTGGCTGTAGTGCATCCCGAAGTACGACTCCGGCTCCCCGGCCGCCCGCAGCCGCCGGGCGGCGGGCACGTTCCCGTGTTGGACGACGGCGATCCGGGTCTGCATCCGAGACAACTCCGCGCCTTCCGGGGGCGGTGAACATCTTATGAATCGGGCCGAAAAAGCCCGAATCCGCTTGCAT
Source organism: Zavarzinella sp. (assembly GCA_043767785.1). GTDB lineage: Bacteria > Planctomycetota > Planctomycetia > Gemmatales > Gemmataceae > Zavarzinella. The sequence goes on from JAYUGD010001164.1 coordinate 2,230, forward strand.
CCGCGCGCGCCGGTGCATTACATAAGAGTATCTCCCTCCGCAAGTGAACACCCGCCCCCCTGTCCGACCTCCATGATCCGTCTCGCAGCTTGGCTCATTGCTGCTGTGCTCTTCACGGCCCCGGCCCGCGCCGGCGATTGGCCGATGTGGCGGGCCGACGCGCAGCGCACCGCCGCCGTCGGCGCGTCTCTCCCCGCGGGCCTCGGCCGGAGCTGGACCCTTTCGCTCCCCGCCCTCAAGCCCGCGTGGCCGGACCAGCCGCTGATGCCGTTCGACGCGGCTTACGAGCCGGTCGTCGTCGGCCGCACGCTGCTCCTCGCCTCGTCCCGGTCCGACTCGGTGACGGCCTACGACACGCGCACGGGCAAGCAGCGCTGGCAATTCGTCGCCGACGGCCCGGTTCGGTTCGCCCCCACCTGCGTCGGGGACAAGGCGTACGCCGTCTCCGACGACGGCTACCTGTACTGCTTGGCCGTCGCCACCGGCGAGGTGAAGTGGAAGTTCCGCGGCGGGCCGACCGACCGCAAAATTCTCGGCAACGGCCGGCTGATTTCCATGTGGCCGGCCCGCGGCGCCCCGGTCGTGGGCGACGGCACGGTCTATTTCGCCGCCAGCATTTGGCCGTTCATGGGCGTGTTTATCCACGCCTTGGACGCGGAGACCGGGGCCGTCCGGTGGACGAATGACGGGGACGGCTCGACCTACATCAAACAGCCGCACTCGGCCGACGCCTTCGCCGGCGTCGCCCCGCAAGGGCCGATGGGCCTGCGCGGCGATTTCCTGTTCGTGCCGGGCGGCCGGTCCGTCCCGGCCGTATACGACCGGAAAACAGGCAAACTCGTCCACTTCCTGCTGAACGACAACTCCAAGAAAGGCGGCGGCCACACCGTCACCGTCGCGGGGGATTACTTCTTCAACGGGCAAGGGGTTTTTCTCACGGCGACGGGCAAGTCCGTGGGCGAACTCTCGCCCCAAGTCGCCGTCGCCGGGGCCGCGGTCTACACGGCCCAGAGCGGCGAGGTGCGCGGGTACGACTTGGCCAAGTCCGAGTTCAAGTCCGGCAAATTGAAGCTCGCGCAGACCGGCTCCGCGAAACTGTCCGGGGTGACGACGTTCATTGTCGCCGGGAACCAGTTGATCGCCGGCTTCAAAGACCGGGTGGCCGCCTTCGACTTGCCCTTGCCGGCCGACCTCGTGGCCGGGGCCGCCAAGCCGGCGTGGGAGATCAAGACGGAAGAGGCGGTCGCCGCTTTGGCGGCGGCCGACGACCGGCTCTTCGTCTCCACCCTCGGCGGCAAAGTGATCTGCCTCGCGGCCGGCGACGCGCCGCCCGCGGAGGAGGGGCCGGCGCCGGCCTCCGCGTCCCAGAGCAAGCCGGGCGTCCAAATCGCCCCCGTGCTGGCCAAGGCCGCGGACCGCGAGGGGTACGCCGTCGTGTGGGAGGCGAAGCCGGAAACGCTGCGGGCGCTGATGGAATCGACGACGCTGGAAGTGACCGCCTTCCACTCGGACCCGGCCGAGGTGCATAAGCTCCGCGAGGAGTTCATCGCGAACCACAAGTACGGCGAGCGCGTCGCCGTGCTGCCGGGCAACCCCGGCTCCGTCACGCTGCCGCAATACTTCTCGTCGTGGATGCTGGCCGAGAAAGAACTTTCGGACGATCAGTTGATTCGCCTGTATTCAGCCGTCCGCCCTTACGGCGGGCAACTGGTGTTCGCTTCCGGGCCGACGGGCGAGGGCCGGCTGAAGCAACTGCACGCCGTGTTGCCCGGCTCCAAGTTCGACGCCGACTCGCCGGGCTTTGTGGAAATCACCCGCGAGGGGGCGCTGCCCGGGGCGGCGAACTGGACCCACGAACACGCGGACGCCGGCAACACCCGCGTCTCCAAGGATTCGCTCGTCAAGGCCCCGCTCGGCCTGCTCTGGTTCGGCGGCACGTCCAACGAGGGCATCCTCCCCCGGCACGGCCACGGCCCGCAGCCGCAAGTCGTTGACGGCCGCATCCTCATCGAGGGGATGGACAAACTCCGGGCCATGGACTTGTACACCGGCCGCCTGTTGTGGGAGTCCCCCCTGCCCGGCTTGGGCGACTATTACAACAACATGGCCCACCAGCCGGGCGCCAACGCCCGCGGGACCAATTACATCTCCATGCCGGACGGCATTTACGTCGGCTACAAGACCAATTGTTGGAAGCTCGACCCGGCGACCGGCAAGAAGCTCATGGAGTTCACCCTGCCGAAGTTCGTGGAGGCCACGACATCGCCGCGCTGGGGCTACATCAACGTCGTCGGGGACTACCTGATCGGCGGGGCCGACCCGCTGCTCGAAGCCCAGTTGCTCAAGCAAGAACGCTCGGTCTCCAAACTGCTGAAGCTCGCGGAGAACGACGACTTTTCCGCGAGCCATTACCTCGCGGTGATGAACCGGCACACCGGCAAACTCCTGTGGACGGCCAAGGCCCGCTTCGGCTTCCGGCACAACGCCATCTGCGCCGGCAACGGCAAGCTCTTCGCCATCGACCGCCTGTCCGGCGCCCAAGTGTCCCGCCGCAAGGAGAACGGCGAGGCGACCGTCGCCTTGCCGCGGGCCGTCGCGTTCGACTTGAAGACGGGCCAGGAACTGTGGGGCGACGATTTCGAAACGTTCGGCACTTGGCTGAGTTACTCGGAGAAGTACGACATCCTGATCGAGGCCGGCCGCGTGGCCCGCGACACGCTCTCGGACGAGCCGAAAGGGATGCGCGCCTACCGCGGCGTCGACGGCAAGGAACTCTGGTTCGAGAAGAATTACGTCGGCCCGGCCATGCTGCACGGGGACACGATCCTGCGCGGCCAAGGGGCGTGCGAACTGCTGACGGGTAAGCCGCTCCTCCGCCATGACCCGATCACGGACGAACTGGAAGAGTGGGTCTGGGCCCGCAATTACGGGTGCAACACGCCGATGGCGTCCGAACACCTGATGACGTTCCGCTCCGGGGCGGCCGGGTTTTTCGACCTGTGCCACGACGGCGGGACCGGCAACTTCGGCGGCTTCCGCAGCAGTTGCACCAACAACCTCATCGTGGCCGGCGGCGTCCTCGCCGCCCCGGACTACACGCGGTCCTGCACGTGCAGCTACCAGAACCAAACGTCCATCTGCATGGTCCCCATGCCCGACGCGGAGGAGTGGACCTTCTACGGCAAGACCGACACGAAGAAGCACGTGAAGCGTGTCGGCCTCAACTTCGGCGCCCCCGGCGACCGCAAGGCCAACGACGGCACGCTCTGGCTGGAGTACCCGTCCGTCGGCGGCGCGTCCCCGGCCGTGCCGGTCCACATCACGGGCAAGAAACTGGAATACTTCCGCAAGCACCAAAGCGCCGTCACCGGCGAGATGCCGTGGGTCGGCAGCTCCGGCGTGAAGAATGTCGAGACGCTGGCGGTAAAACTCTTCCCGGAGGCGTCCGCGGGCCACCGCTACACGGTCCGGCTCTACTTCACCGAGGTTGACGACGTGAAGCCCGGCGACCGCGTCTTCGACGTGACCGTGCAGGGCCGCCGCCTGCTGGACGACTTCGACATCGTCAAGGCCGCCGGGGGCCGCAACAAAGTCATCTCCCGCGAATTCCGCAACGTCCTCGTGGCCGACGAACTCCGCCTGTCCTTCCACGCCGCCACGAAGCTCGGGACGGTCGTGTGCGGGATCGAGATTCACGAAGAGTAACCCGCACACCACAAAACCCGTGAAGCCGCGACGCGGACTTCATCTCAGTAGATCATTTAACCACGAATCACACGAATCACACGAATTGAACCTATTCGAGTCATCGCACATCGTCGGGAGTGTTTCTGCTGGTCTTTGATTCATTCGTATGATTCGTGTGATTCGTGGTTAACATGTCGTTGGGTGCCAGACCCGCGCTCCGCTGCGCAAAGCCGCCGCGTCGCGGCTAAACAGGTTTTGTTAATCGCCGTCATTTTCCCGCCGTTCCCGCGCGCCACATCCCGCACGACCCACCGAGATTCCATGGCCGTACCATGCGGCCTTGCCCGATGCGCCGGTCGTGCCGGCCTCGCCCGTCGGTTCGTCAAGCCCCCGCCATAACCAGCCCTCGCGGGGTGGCGTTCGTGGCGGGTATCATGCACACTTCCCGATATGAACTCGGCCCGCCGGACGGCTTCCCAGAGCCGGCCCGCGGACGAACCCACCTGTGACGAGGCCCTCCCGGATGTCCGACTTGAAACTGCCTTCCACAGTCCACATTGGCTTCCTCACGGTCTTCCCGGACGGCCCGGGCTTCCTCGGCGGCTACCTCGTCACCAATTCATGGGGCCGGCCCGTCGAATTCCGCCTCAGCACCGCCGTCCAGCCGAACAAGGTCCAGCAAATCCTCTACGGCCACACGCTCACCGAGTACCTGTGCGCCGAGTTGATCGGCAAGACACTGGTGGAGAAGACCGCGACGCCCGTGCAACTGCTCGTGACCGACAACTTCAACGTCCTCCCCATCCGCTCCCGCTTGAACATCGCCACCGTCGCCGCCCGCCCCGCCGCCGCGGGGGCGGAAGCCGACCCGGACCAGCCGATGATCCGGCTGGACCACCAGCGCAGTTCGCTGCCGCTGTGGTGGCGTGAGGAGCACCGGGCCGACCAGGAACTGATCCGGGCCGTCTTGGACCGCGTGGACCCGGCGCTGGAACTCTCGGAGCCGTTCGCCCGCATCCGCGAGGCGATGACGGAAGCCCGCAAGATGGGGGTGACGAGCCGTGCCGCGTGAGGACGATTCAAGTGCGCTGCGCCTGCTGGACGCCGCCGACGAGTGGCCGGGGGAAGACTTTTCCTCGGCCGTCGTCGCCGAGGCCGCGTACCCGTTCCTCATGCCGGACACGCTCGACGTGCTGCCGCTGAACGTCGAGGTCCGCTTCACCGTGGGCGGGCTGCCGAAGTTTGAAACGTCCCTCTCCCCCAACACGCGCGAAGCCCGCCTGTTGAACGACACGCCGTGGGTCCGCGGCGTCGGCCCGCTGGACATGCGGGTGCAGACGGAGGGCTGGAAGTTCCCCGCGCCCCCGATCGACTTGCCGCCCCGGCCGGTCGTGGAACCGAAGCCGGCCGAGCCGACTCCGGCCACCGACGACGCGCTGCCGGAACTGCCGGACCCGACGCCCCGCCCGCCGAAAAAGCCCCCCGTCCGGCCGCGCCCGGCCGGGGACACGGTGCTGTTCAAAGACCGGCTGCTGTACCTGCTCCAGCCGCCCATCGACCACTTGATCGGCTGCAAATCCGTCGGCGTGCCGTTCGAGCCGTTCGACTATCAGTTGGAAGGGATCGCCTTCCTGATGCCGCGCCACTCGGCGCTGTTGGCCGACGAAATGGGCCTCGGCAAGACGGCGCAAGCCATCCTCGCCATCCGGCTGCTGATCCAAGCGGGGATGGCCCGGCGCGTGCTGATCGTCTGCCCGAAGCCGCTGGTGTACAACTGGGTCCGCGAGTTGAAGCTGTGGGCGTCCGACTTGCCGCACGAAGTTTTCGCCGGGGACAATCAACTGCGGCGGGCGACGTGGTTCGTCTCCAACTGCCCGGTGAAAATCACCAACTACGAACTGCTGACGCGGGACGCGGACTACCTCGCGGACGACCGGGCCGGCTTCGACTTGGTGGTGCTGGACGAGGCGCAGCGCATCAAGAACTACGACTCCAAGACGGCCCACGTGGTGCGGTCCGTCAAGCGCGCCCGCAGTTGGGCGCTGACCGGCACGCCCATCGAAAACCGGCACGAAGACCTCATCAACATTTTTGAATTCTTGGACCCGGGCCGCGTGCCGCGCGACACGCCGTCGAAGATGATCCCGAAGCTGACGGCCGA
>JAYUGD010001165.1:0-2888 GCA_043767785.1 Zavarzinella sp.
GGTGAAAAACCGGCCGCCTGTGATGGTTTTTGTCACCGTGTCATTTTGTCATCCGTCACGGCTCTTCCCAATCGCTTAAAAGCAAGCCTTCGCGCCGCCGGTCGATCAGCATGACGAAGGAGCCCGGGCTAATCGTCCGCTTGATCTTCTTGACGAAGCCGTCAGCCATCAGGGCGTGAAAGTACGGGAGTTGCGGGCTGATCCCGCCGACGGGCGGCAGCACGAGTCTGCCGTCGGGGAGTAGATCATCGAGCCTGAACGTCAGTTGGTCCGGCCGCGTCCACGCGACGGGGTCGCCGGCCTCGAAGACGGACACCGTGAGTTTGGCCCGGCCTTTGACGGCGGCGCGGGTCAGCCCGCGCGGCTGGTCGGCGCCCCGCGCCCCGGGGAGCCGCTCGAACATCGCCCCGGGGCCGGAGAAGCCGCGGAAGTACGTCTGCTCGCCGCCCGCCCGCGCCCGGGCGGCAGAAGTGGTGTATTCGGCCGGCATTTCCGGCAGCAGAGCCCGATTGGCCGGGCTGTCCCACGGCTCGCTTAACCGGAACCGCCGGTACAGGTCCCCCTTGTTCAACGCGGGCAACAGATGGACGCGCCAACTCAGCAGCGGCCGGTCGTTGGCGTCGTACGAGTCGGCCGGGAACGTGTTGTTGGCCGCGTAATGCCTGTCAAAGGCCAAGCCGACCGTGCCCAATTGCCCCTGCGTCTCTTGGCTCTCCCCGAGATTTCGCGGGCCGTTCGGCGCCTTCATGGCGACTTCTTTCACCCGGTCCGTCACCCGCGTGACCGTCATGTAGACAAGAGCCACGCCGCCGCCGCACAGCAGCAGCAGGACGCCGCCGACGATTCCGAGGATCAGCCCGACGCGGCTCTTCCCGGGCGGCGAAGCGTCCCGGGCCGGCCGGCGCGGGCGGTCGTCGTCCCGGCGTGGGCGGCGCGGTCGGTCGTCGTCTTCCTCGTCGTCCCGTATGGACATGTGATTTCCCCCGCCCCGGCGGCGGGCCGGGGGTGCCTCCGGTCACGGCTCTTCCCACCCGTCCGGGATCACGTTGCCGTCCCGCCGGTCCACCAGTCGGCGGAAGGTCTCGGCTTCCACGGTGCGCTTTACTTTTTTCACTTCCCCGCTCACCATGACGGCTTGGAAGAACGGGTTGAGCGGGCTGATGCCGCCGACCGTCGGCATCGCCGCCCCGGCCGTTAGCTGGTCCGGCTTAGTCCACTCGATCGGCTCGCCGGCCTCGACCACCAGGATCGTGTCGCTGTGGTTGTCCGGGACGGCCGCCATCGTCACCCCCTTGGGCGGGGCGCCGGCCGGGGCGTTGGCGAAGCGCTCGAACATGCCGCCGGGGCCGGAGAAGCCGCGGAAGTACGTCTTCTCGGCGCCGGCCTTCGCGCGGGCCGCCCCGGTGGTGAACTCGCCGGGCATCTCCTTCAGAAGCAGTTTGTTGGCCGGGCTGTCCCACGGCTCGTCCAGTTTGAACTTCTTGTACAGGCCGTCCTTGCCCATGATCGGCAGCAGGTGGACGCGCCAACTCAGCAGCGGCTTGCCGGCCGCGGAGAACGTGTCGGTCGGGAACGCCCCGTTGACGTCGTGGTAGTTGGTGAGCGAGAGGCCGAGGCCCCGCAGTTGGTTCCGCGCCTCGTTGGCCTCCCCGGTGGTCTGCATGTTCTTGGGGATGTTCTTGGCGAAGTCTTCAACCCCTTCTCTCACATCTCTCGCCACACGCCGGCACGCGATGTACCCGAGGGTCGCGCCGCCGCCGCAGATCAGCAGCAAGGTGCCGCAGATAATGCCGACGATCATGCCGGCACTGCTCTTCTTGGGCGGCGGGGCGTCCCGGCGGGGGCCGTCGTCCTCGTCCCGGCGGCGGGGCCGGCGCGGGCGGTTGTCGTCGTCGATGTCGTCTTCTCTGGCCATGGGGTAATTCCTTGAACAATTAGGCAGTGGTTGGGATCGTTCTAGGGCGCGCGGCCCCGAGCGTCAGTCGAGGTTGGCCGTGTCCTTGCCGGCGTAGGTGATCGCCGCCTTCAACTGGTCCGGGGCGATCTTCTTGCTGACGGCCCGGACGCTGCCGTCGGCGAAGCAGACGAGGAATTCGTTGGCGTCGCGGTCCGCGCCGAAGGCCGGCACCGGCTGGCCGAAGACCCACGCCAGGTCGTCCGGCTTCGTCCAGTCCACGGCCTCGCCGGCCTCCACGCACAGGATCGTGTTTGACGGCCCGTCTTTGATGTCGGCCTGCTTCACGCCGGGCCGCGGGTCGTTGCGCCTCGCGGCCGGGGGCGGCTCCATGAGCGCGCCCGGCATGGCGAAGCCGCGGTAGTAGGTCTTGGTCGTCGCCCCGCCCTTGCGCTGGGCCGGCGTGGCGTAGGTCTGCGGCATCTGGGCCAGCAGCGTCTTGTTGTGCGGGCTGTCCCACGGCTCGTTCAGGTGGAATTGTCGGTACAGCGCTTCTTGCTCGATGAACGGCAGGATGTGGACGCGCCAGCTCAACAGTGGTTTGCCGGCGGCGTCATACGAGTTGGTCGGCATGGCGCCGTTGGTGAACAGGTAGTTTTCGGCCCCGAGGCCGATCTGCTTCATGTTGTTCGTGGCGACCATGCGCCCGCTCGCGTCCCGAACCTTGGTGAAGCCGAAGTACACCAGGGCGCCGCCCCCGCAGCACACGAGCAGCAATACGCCCGCGACGATGCCGAGGACCAACGGCACCTTGCTCTTCGCGGCGGGCCGGGCCGGCCGGTCGTCCAAGTCGTCGTCCCGGCGGCGCGGCTTGCGCGGGCGAGCTTCTTCCTCGAAATCGTCGTCGTCGCGAGCCATCGGTCAGCGCTCCTATTTAGAGGGTTCAGAATCTATGGGCCGGGCGCGAGCATCGTCGCTTTTCGCTCCGCGAAAA
>JAYUGD010001166.1:0-2886 GCA_043767785.1 Zavarzinella sp.
TTGGCCTCGGCCCGCAGTCTGGTGAGCGCGTCTTGGTACTCCTTGCGGCGCTCCTCGCTCAGGGCGTACTGGTCGTACAGCGGGTTCTTGGCGCTGCCGACGGCGGTGGCCTTGTTGAACACGTCGCGGAACTGCTCCAGCGTCCGCTCCGACTTCCCCGTCGAGACGGCGACGTAATACTTGGCCTTCGGCACGTCGTGCAGCGTGATCGTGGTCCCCAGCGGCTTGTTGCGTAATTCCAGCAGGTTGTCCACGAAGTCCGGGGTCGGCTGGGCCACTTGTTCCTTGGTCAGCTTCGCCGACTCGTAGCCCATGCTCGCCTGCGTCGCGCCGTGCTGGAACTTCAATTTGGCCAGCCCGGTGATCTCGATCTGCTTCTGCGGCAGTTCTTTGAACTGCTTGTCCACGCCCGGCTTGTTGCTCTCGATGGTCTTGGCGATGGCCGCCACCTTCTCGGCCAACTTGTCGGCCTCCGCCTTGGCGAGGGCCTTGGCCTTGTCCAGCTTCCACGCGGCGTCCACGCGCTTGGTCATGTCGCCGTTGGTCTTGGCGTTGGCGGCTTCCAAGCTGGCGTACGCCACGGGGGTCGCTTCGTCGGACAGCCACACGAGCAGCGTCGGCTTGTCCAAGTCTTCGCCGGCGGCCCGCGAGTTCGGGAAGAACTCGGGGTCGAAGGCCATCGTCTGCATCATCGGCGGCAGCCGGGGATCCTGCTGCGGGAAGGTGTCGAAGAATTTCCTCACCACGGCGTTCGTCGTGTCGGCCGGGTCCTTGGTCGGGTCAGCCGCGGCCGCATCCACCAACGGCTTCAGGGCCGGGTCGGTCAGGATCATCGTCTTGCTCACTGGCTCCTTGGTCCCGGCCATTGTTAGGCCGCGGGCGGTGGCCCACTCTTTGGCGTACTTGTTGGCCGCCGCCTTGGCGGCCTCGGCCTTCGCCTTGTCCGGGGCGGGGCCGAACATGTCGCGGGCCGCCTCCAGCATCTTGTTCTTGAACTCGTCCGTGTCCTTCTCGAACAGGTTGCGGATCTGGTCCTTCTTGAGCCGGGCGGCGATGTCATTCACGTACAGCGCGTCCGGGAGCGGCTTGGGACTCAGGGAGTACGCCAAGGCCGGCCACCCGAGGGCGTTGGCCGGGGTCGGGTTGAACGGGGCGGCCCACGCCTGCAACAGCATCGGCGTGATGCGCTTCAGGTGGTCGAGTTCCACGCTGCGGAACGTCAGGCTGTAGGCGGCGCTCACCGTCGCCGGGCTGGGCGGCCCGGCCAGCGCGCCCAACAGGGCGACGAGCGGCTCGGGCCGGTAAATACTGGTGTCCCGCGGGCGGAAGAAGAACTGCTCGCCGGGGTTGATTCGGCCGTTGGCGAAGGCCCGCTGGTCGTTCAGGATGTGGGCCAGCGGTTGCGTCTCGGCCATGCTCGGCTGGGCGGCCTGCGCCAGGGCCAAAATCCCGTTGCCGCCGACGCTCATCGGCCCGGCGACGCCGGAGAGGAACAGGCTGGCGGCCGTGATCGGCTTGACGCCGTTGGCGACGCGCGGGGCCTTGGCGTCCACGGTCACGAAGTCGATCTTGACCTTGCGCGACTCCTTGAAGCCGGGCGTGTCCTTAACCGGGTCGGCCTCCTCCGTGCGGTACTTCATGAACAGTTGGTTGCGCTCTTTGGCGCTCGGCTCGTCCTTCACTTGGCTCACCAGCGACTCGGTCGGGATTTCGAACAGCGTGTAGTTCATCTCCCGGCAGCGGTCGCGGTAGAACTGGTAGAACTCGTAGGGCGTCACGGCCCCGGGGCCGCTGCTGTACGTGGCCGACTCGCCCTTGGCGAACGGCCCGCCGCCGGACCCGGTGTTCCCCTGAATGGTGACGAGGGCCGCCCGCGCCCGGTACTCGTTGCCGATGGCCTTCACCAGCCAGTCGCCGGAGAAGTTCGGGTACTGGCCGCCCTTGCGCATGCTTTGCTCGATCTTGCCGTTGTCGGCGCGGGTGAGCCGGCCCTGCGTGTCCTTTATCACCAACTCTTTGACGGCGTCTTGCGAGTAGACGATGCCGAGCTTGTCGGCCTTCTTGAGCAACAGGTCGTAGTCCAGCAAGTCCTTGACAGACTCGCCGGGGGCAGTCTTGAAGAACGGCTGGGCCATCTGCATGCCGATGTAGTCGTGGAACACCATGTCCCGCACGCTGTCGAGGGCCTTGGCGTCGGCCGAGTCCGGCTTGGCCTGCTCGCGGGCCTTCGCCAACTGCTGGGCCGGCGGCCCCATCAACATTTGTTGCAAGTACGCCCCGTAGGCCCGGCGCTCCGCGTCCCCGAGCGGGGCTTCGACCTTCAGGCCGATGTAGCGGTCGATGGCGTCGTTCGTCTCCTTGGCGAAGACCTTGGCTTGGACGTCCTTCTTCAGTTCCTTAGCCAAGTTCATCTGGGCGGCGTCTTCGGCCATCAGCATGAAGGAGTTGGCGGCGCGGCGCTGGCGGCGCAGGTCGTCGAGGTCGGAGCTGTCCACGGCGTCCCCGTAGACGTGGGCGACGGTCGTGCCGCGCCGGGACGAGCCGAACATGTTGCCGACCTGGCCGAAAAAGTCCGTCGTCCCGCCGGTGCCGGCGGAGAGGACGAACGTGAACATGACCACGATGCCGACCACGGCGAAGATGGCCTTGCTGCGTTTCCGAAATGTCTCAAAGGGATTAAAAGCCATTGCCGCTCCTCGGTTTATGGCACCGCACGGAACTGGAATCCGTCGCCCGGCCCTTGACGGCGGGCGACGCGGTGTACTATTTGGAAGGGGATGATCGGTCTCCCGAACATTGGATTCTATGCGGGGCCGGCGGAACGGACAGAGAGCGACGGCGAACCCGTTTAGCCGCGACGCGACGCCTTGGGAGTGGAGCGCGGAC
>JAYUGD010001167.1:0-2879 GCA_043767785.1 Zavarzinella sp.
CGACGCCGACCTTTGAATCTTTCACGGCTTCCGCGACCGGCAGCAGCCAACACGCCGGCGGGCAGACGGCCACGGTGACGGCGTCGTCCGCCACGCCGGCCGCCACGCCGGCCGCGAGGGCCTTCGCCCCGGCGAGGGTGGTGTACATCTTCCAATTTCCGGCGATGAATTTTTTGCGGGGCACGGGTGGATGATCCTGTGAGTGGTTTCGGTCTTTTAACCTACGGTTTTGACGGTCGTTGACACCCTGTCACTTCCCGCCGGCCCCGGTGGTGTCCGCCCGCGACCGCCCGCGACCGCCCGCGGCGGCCGTCACGACAAAAGGTGAAAAAACAGTCCCGCCCCCCTCGGCCACATGCATTTGGTAAAATACCGTCGCCACCCACGGGACGATCACCCATGCGACCCCTTCTTGTCGTCCTCCTCTCCGCGGTCGCGTTGACCGCCGCCGAGCCGACCGCCGCCGAGCGCGGCTACCAGGCCCTGACGAAGACCAGTTTCATCCCCGCCGCGTGGCGGGAGGCGGCCTACGACAACGTGTGGAAGCACTGGCCCGGCGTGACGGCCAAGCCGGCCGACTACGCCGCCGCGTTCTCCGAACACTACGGCCTGCCGGCGGCTCCGTACCCCAACGGCAATTACCCGATGGGCCTGCGCGAAGGCCGCATCTTCTTCGTGAAGGGCGTTTCCATCGACTGTCTGGCGTGCCACGGCGGGTCCATCATGGGGAAAAGTTACGTCGGCCTCGGCAACGCGAGTTTGGACGTGCAGGCCCTCTTTGAAGACCTGTCGCTGGCCGACGGCCGCTCGGCGAAGTTGCCGTTCGCCTTCTCCAACGTGCGCGGCACCAGCGAGGCCGGCGGCATGGCCGTGTACTTGCTGGGGTTCCGCGAGCCGGACCTGAAAGTGATCTACCCGCGCAAAGACCTCGGCCTGCACGACGACATGTGCGAGGACACCCCGGCGTGGTGGCTGCTCAAGAAAAAGAAGACCATGTACCACACCGGCGGGGCGGACGCGAACTCGGTGCGGTCCAAGATGCAGTTCATGATGACGCCGATCACGACGGCCAACGAGTTCCACAAGGCCGAGCCGGCCTTCCGCGACATCAACGCCTATTTGAAAACCATCGAAGCCCCCAAATTCCCGCTGCCCGTGGACACGGAGCTGGCCGCCCGCGGCAAGGCGTTGTTCGCGGACAACTGCGCCAAGTGTCACGGCGCCTACGGCGAGAAGTGGACCTACCCGAACAAGGTCGTCCCGCTCGCCGAGATCGGCACCGACCCGAAGCGCTATCAGGGCATCGAGGACAAATTCGGCGACTACTACAACCGGACGTGGTTTGCCAAGGAAAACCCCGGCTGGCTGTTCGACGACGCGCCGACCGTCGCCACCAAGGGCTACCAAGCCCCCCCGCTCGACGGCGTCTGGGCCACCGCCCCGTACTTTCACAACGGCAGCGTGCCGACCTTGGACGACGTGCTGAACTCCAAGGCCCGGCCGAAGCTGTACACCCGCAGCTTCCGCACCGGGGCCGACGATTACGACGCTGTGAAAGTGGGCTGGAAGGTGACGCCCGTGAAGGCGGTTGATCCGTCGCTGCCGGCCTACGAACGCCGCAAGATTTACGACACGGCCCAACCCGGCCGCGGCAACGGCGGGCATCCTTATGGTGACCACTTTAGTGCCGAGGAACGGCGGGCGGTGGTGGAGTATTTGAAGACGCTGTAGAGTCCCGGAACGCCCACGCCAGAAAGCCCACGGACGGCCGTCCGTGGGCTTTCACCCACTTACCCTTCAGCCCCCAGCCGATCACCCTCGCCAACCGGATGCCCCCGCAAAAACTCCCGGCTCGGCATCCGCTTCTTCCCGGCCGGCTGCACTTCCAGAATCTCCAGCGCTTGGCCGTCCCCCGTGCGGACGCACAGCACGCCGGCGGCGTCCACGAAGACGGTCCCGGCGTCCTCGGGCGAGGCAGATACCGCCTCTCCCGTACGGGCAATCATCAGCCGCATGGCCGGTTTGCCGGGGCGGAGCAAAAACGTGTACGCCGTTGGCCACGGCTGCATTGCCCGCACTTGTCGGGCCACTTGCACAGCCGGCTTCGACCAATCGATCAGGCCGTCTTCCTTCTTCAACTTCGGGGCCTTCGTGACCAACGCCTTGTCTTGTTTTTCACCGACAATCGGCCCCTGTTTCATCCGGGCGATGGTCTCCACTGCCAGTTTGGCGCCGAGGGGGGCGAGTTTCGCTTCCAGTTCGCCGGCCGTCTCGTCCGTCACGGGGATCGACGACTTCGCTAACATGTCCCCCGCGTCCAGGCCCGTGGAAATGCGGATGATGGTCACGCCGGCCTCGGCCTCGCCGTTCAGGATGGCGTGGGCGACCGGGGCGGCGCCGCGGTACTTGGGCAGCAGCGACCCGTGGACGTTGATGGCCCCGGCCGTCGGTGCGTTCAGCACGTCGTTGGACAGGATTTGCCCGTAGGCGGCCACCACCAGCAAGTCCGGCGATAAGCCGCGCAGCATGGCCAACCCCTCGGGGGCGTTCACACTCTCCGGCTGGAACACCGGAATCCCGCGCTCGGCGGCGATCTCTTTCATCCCGCGCCCGACTTGCCGTGTGCTGCCGCCACGCCGCGCCACGCCCTCGCGGTCCGGCTGCGTGAAGACGCCGACGACTGGGTCCGGCCCGGCCAACAGGGCGTCCAGCGTCGGCTCGGCGAAGGTGCCGGTGCCCATCATGACGAGTCGCATCAGGGGACTTCGCTCCGCAGTAGAAAGAAAAGGCATTCACCACCAAGGCACAAAGGCTGACAAAGACGCACAAAGAAACCGAAGAAAAGTTTTCTTTCCGATCTTCTTTGTGCGTCTTTGTCA
>JAYUGD010001168.1:0-2878 GCA_043767785.1 Zavarzinella sp.
TCCGTGTCCATGCGGCTGATCGGGGACCGCCAGACGGTCCGGCCGTCTTGCAGGTCCACGCACTCCACGGTGTCCGAGTCGAACGCGGTGAACACGACCTTGCCGCCGGCGATGATCGGGGCGCTGGCGTGCCAGCGCTCCCGGCCGGTGTCGAAGGAGTTCGCCCCGTTCATGCCGGGGTTGATGCCGCCGCGGCGGAAGCCCTTGCCCTCGAATTCTTGCGGCTGCTGTTGCAGCGTCTTGTTGCTCTTGTAGTTGGCGGCCCACACGAGGCTGTGCGAGAACAGGTCCACGCCCAGCACGGCGCCGGCGTTCGTCGGGACGACGAGCATCCCGTCCGCGTAGGCCAGGTGGACGGCCTGGAACCGGCGGAGCGAGTCGTTCGGCAGCCGGCCGTTCGGCTGGCCGAGCGCCTGGCTCCACACCAGCGACGGCAGCGGCATCGGCTGCCGGCTGGACGGCTCCAGCTTCGTCGGGTCGAGGCACACCAGCCGCAGGTCGCCGTCCTTTTCAATCACGACGTACAGCTTGCCGCCCAACGGCAGCGGCGGCCCGAGGAACAGGCAGTCGGCCAGCAGCGTCTCCGTCGTCTCCTTGATCGGGGCGGCGCCGGGGGCCGGGGTCGCCCCAGCGTTCGGCGTCCGCTCGCCGATCTTCCACACCAGCTTGCCGGTCTCCAGGTTGACGGCCTTCAACTTGCTGAAGTGGACCGGGTCTTGGAAGACGCCGAAGGTCATCATCTGGCCGTTGAAGTTGAAGTTCTGGTTGAACTGCTGCGGGTGCGGCGGGACGGCCATGTCGTCGATGAAGTACAGGTTGGTCGCGTCGTGGCTCATCGTCCCGAGCAGCGAGTTCTCGAACAGGACCGAGTGCGGGCCGCTGTTCGTGTAGAAGTTCAAGAACTGGTCGGTCATGGTGCGCGGCCCGAGGTCGCGGACCATCTGCAAGAGGCCCATGTCCGTCTCGGACTTCCACAAGAGTTCCCCGGCCTTCAGCGGCGGGTCGAGCGTCTTGTCGTCCTTGGTGGCGAGGCAGTACACGCCGTCGTACCCGCGGAAGACGACTTTGCCGGCCGAGGCCAGCGGGAACGAGCCGGGGATCGGCGCCTGGCCCTTGGCGTCCATCTGCTTGAGGGCCTTGTCCATCCGCTCCTTGATGATTTCGAACCCGGACTTCTTGGTCTCGTAGTTCAAGTCATCGACGGGGTTGATGACGCTGTACGTGAAGCGCGGCTCCAGGAACGGCGTGCCCCCCTTGCCGACGCCGTTGTTGGCCGGGTTGCCGCGGAAGAGGATCCACTCGCCGCTGAACGGCACGCGGTTGGTCGCCACCACCTTGTCGTACTCGCCCTTGAGCTTCTCGAACGGGATGACCATCGGGTTGTTGGCGGCGCCGAAGGTGACGTTGCCCTTGTCGCTGACCTTCTCGAACATGGCCCAATACTTGTCGGCCGCGGCCTTGAACTCCGCATCGTTCCCCTGCCGCTTGTAGGCGAGGGCGGCCTTGTACAGTAAGGCGGCCGGGAGTTCGTCCTTGTGGTTGCGCGTCAGCAGGTCTTTGAAGGTGCGGGCCGCCTGTTGGTACCGGCCGCGGTCGAGGTGCCAGGTGCCGAGCCGGACGGTGGCCTCGGCCCCGGCCTTGGTGTGCAGGAACCGCTGGGAGATTTCGGCCATCAGGCCCATGTCGCCCTCCTCGACGGCCCGCTTCAACTTGTCCTCGGCGTCCGGGCCGACGATGCGCTGGTAGAACTGCCGGCCGTCCTCGTTGAACGTGCCGATGATGCGGTTGACTTCAATCTTCACGCTGACCTTCGACGGCTTGCCGGCCCCGTCGGCCACTTCGACGAACTTGTCGGTCGGGTCGGCCAACATGCCTTGCAGCACGGAGATGATGTCGTCCCACAGTTTCGCGGTGATCGGCTCCTTGCCGGTCAGGTACTTCTGGACGGCCTCGATCTTGTTGCGCGCCTCGCGCTCGACCGGCAGCGTGATGGACTCGCTCCAGTCCCGGTCGTCCTTCTTGTCCTTCTTGTCCTTGGGGACCGGGCCGCCCGGCCCGACCGGGATGCCGACCGGCTGGCCTTGGGCCGAGAGGGTGACGGCCAGCGTGGCCGCGAACAGGGCAAGCCCGAGCAACACGCGGGACCGGCGGAAGGGGGTCATGGTTCGCATCCTCGAACGGCGGCCGGGCGGGCCGGGAAAAGTCGATTCGTAGATTATGTGGCGGGGGACGGCCGCCGGACAAGCGAAAACTGTCGGCCGTTACACGTCCGGGGCATTGTAGCAAGGCGCCCGCGCGGACGCCATCAAACAGAAGTGACGATTGGAATGGGGAAGGATAACGGGCGTCGGAGAGAGCGCGCGTTTAAGAAAAGACATTTTTAGCCACGGATCGAACACGGACGAAACACGGATAAAGGCGGAAGAGAAGAGAAGAACTTCACCACAGAGGACACAGAGAGCACAGAGGAAAGCCAAAACCGAGGAAAGGCATTATGAAAATGTCTTCTCTGCCTCTGTCTTTCCTCTGTGCTCTCTGTGTCCTCTGTGGTGAAGTTCTTCTCTTCTCTTCTCTTCGCTTCTCTTCTGTCTTTATCCGTGTTTCGTCCGTGTTCGATCCGGGGCTAAAAATTCTGTCTAACCCTTTCGGGCGATGATTCCCAGCGGGCGGTTGGCCGCGTCGCGGGTGAGGATGACCGTGCGGGATTCGCCGCCGGTCAACTTCCAGAGCCGGCGCAGGTCGTCCACGTTGACGGCCGAGCCGCGTTTGGTGATCGACACATGGCCGACGTTTCGGCGTTGCAGGGCCTTCCCTAAGTTCTTGGCATGGAAGGGGATCACTTCTTCCACTGTATAGACGGTGGCCCACGGCGTCGGCC
>JAYUGD010001169.1:0-2872 GCA_043767785.1 Zavarzinella sp.
GGCGCCGGTCTTCACTGACCGGCGCCCCGTTGGGGCAAAGACAAATTGGTTGGGACCGATGGTTCCAGGGGCGGAAGCCGCCCCTGGCTATTTTCCCCCGCCCCCTTGGGGCGAAAACCAAGACCCGCCAACAACCAGTGGTTTTCTGACAATAGTTCTTGCGTCGTAAGTCCCCAAAGGGTATGCTCGGTTAACTTTGCTCTCATCGGCCGTCCGATACTGTAGACGGTCTTCCCGAAAGGTCCGCACAGGTACATCCCATGACCATTCGCCAATGGCTGACATCGGCCGCACTTTCCGCCGGGCTGGGCCTCGGGGCCGTCGTGCCGGCTTCTGCCGCCGATAAGAAGGTGGAATTCACCTTCGGCTCGCTGCAGGCCGTCTCCGTCGAGGCCGCCAAGGGGCAGGCCGAGACGTGGCTCAAGAAGGCCAACCCGTCTTACGACGTGGCCGCCTTCGCCAAGACTTGGGCCGACGACGAGGCGAGCGTGCTGGACCGCACGTTGGCCACGCTCGAAATGGGCAGCGCCGATGCCAAGAAAATCCTCGCCGACGCCCGCAACGCGGACCGGGAAGCCCCGAAGGCCGTCCCCGCCCTGTTGAAGGACGACAAGCAAGACAAGTTCTTGCGGGCCAACCTGACCTTGGGCTTCGCCCGCAACCTGACCAACGCCCGCGTGTACGAAGAGTCGCTCGAAGCGCTCAGCGCCGTCAAGCCGGAAGACACGGTCGAGCCGGGCACGGCCCTGTTCCACCGGGCCGTCGCGGAACACGCCCTCATCAAGAAGGACGACGCGATGCGGTCGATCATTCGACTGCTGGACGACGTGTCCGACGCCCCGGACCGCTACAAGATGCTCGCCACCATCATGTTCATCGACATGGGCAACTGGAAGCGCGACGAGAAGGACCTAGCCAACATCAAACGCCTGATGGACAACTCCGAGCGCCGGCTGACGCAGGCCCGCGGCGGTAAGGTCACGCAGGACATCCAAAAGAAGATCGTCTTCCGCCTCGACGAACTCATCAAGGAAAAGGAACAGCAGGCCAAGGGCGGCGGCCAGTGCAACGGCGGCTCTTGCCCCAACGGCGGCGAGGGCAACACCCCCGGCAAGGGCAGCATCAAGTCCAACAACAACGCCCCGGACAGCACCATCATGGGCGGCTCCGGCAACGGCACCGTGGACGACAAGAAGCTCAAGGAAATCCAAGAAAAGTGGGGCACCATGCCCGAGAAGGACCGGGCGCGGGCCATCGTGGAAATCACGAAGGACTTGCCCGCCCGCTACCGGGTGGTGATTGAGGAATACTTCAAGTCCCTGTCGTCGGCCACCGCCGGCAAGTAAGGGATCACGCCGCGTCCAATGCGTAGCCGTCGCCTGCTTACGGAAGCGGCGGCGGCTCGTTTTGTTTTTGGGGTTCCGGAAAGCCCACGGACGGCCGTCCGTGGGCTTTCCGGGGCGCGTCGCGGCTAACAAATCGGCGGCCGCCGCATAAAATGGCCCGCAGCGCTCCGGCCCGCCACTCACCAGGATGTCACCCCATGTCGGCCCTCCGCCTTTCCCTCGTGTTGCTCGCCGGCGCGTCGGCCCTCCCGGCGGCCGAACTCTCCACGCTGGACGGCAAGAAGTACACTGGGGACGTGGTGGCCGTCTCGCCGACGGAAGTCACGTTCAAGGCCAACGGCATCGAAGAGAAGTTCGCCGTCACGGCCATCAACGCCATCACGCTCGGGCCGGCGCCCAAGCCGGTCGGGGCGGGCAAGACGTTCGTCGCCGTCGAGTTGGTGGACGGCACCGCCTTCCGCTGCTCGGCCTTCGCCCTCAAGGGCAAGACCGTCGAACTGACGCTGCTCGGGGACGAGGGCAAACCGGGCCGGGTCGTCGCCGTGCCGCTGACGGCTCTCTTCTCCGTCCTGCGGGACGCCGGGAATTTGAAGGTCGAGCAGGACTTCCGCACGCTGATGCGGGACCGCGGCAAGTTCGACGTGTGGATCACGCACGCCAAGGCGAAGGACGACACCGGGGCCGAGGCCGACCGCCTCGACGCCGTCCGCGGCACCTTCGGCGACGGCGACCCGGCCACGGACTCCGTGAAGTTCACCCTGGAGGCGACCGGCAAGGACGTGACGATTAAGATGCCCAAGGTCGCCGGCATGATCTTCAACCAAATCCCGACCGGGACCGTCGCCCCGGCCGTGTGCAAAGTCATCGACGCGGACGGCAACGGCCTCGTCGCCAAGTCCGTCACCCGCACCGACACGGGGTACACGGTGGTCACGGTGTCCGACGTAAAACTCGACCTGCCGGACGCCGCCATCGCCAAGTTCGACTTCGCGGCCGGCAGCATCAAGTACCTCTCCGACCTCGAACCGGCGGCCCTGACCGAGTCCGGCACCGACCCGGAACACTACCAGAAGGACCGCAACCTCGACCGCAACGCGATCCGCCTGCTGACCGCCCCCGGCGACGCGAAGACCGAGCTGTTCGCCAAGGGGCTGACGCTGCACGCCAAGACGGAACTGACCTACGACCTCAAGGGGCAGTACAAGGTCTTCAAGGCCACCGCCGGGGCCGACGCCTCCGTGGAGACGGCCAGCGCCGTCAAGCTGACCATCGACGACGGCACGCAGGTGCTGTTCAAGGGCGTCATCAAGCGCGGCGACAAGCCGGTGGACCTGAACCTGAACGTACAGAACGTGGACCGCCTCAAGATCACCGTCGAGAGCGACGGGGCCGTGCTGGACTTGGGCAACCAGGTGTCGCTGGGCAACGCGCGGGTCTTGAAATGACCGGGAGTTCCCGGACCGCGGCGGGCAAGGCGTTGGCGCTCGACTGCCAAGGAGTTCCCGGGGTTCGCAAAGCCTCACCCA
>JAYUGD010001170.1:0-2871 GCA_043767785.1 Zavarzinella sp.
GACCGCTTTGTAAAGCGACCGCGGACGTGGAAAGTTCAAGTCGCAAGGGTGACGCTCACTCTTTCGGCGGCTTGGGCCTGATCATTTTTTTCAGATCGAACACGTTCCCGTCCGCCGGTTGGATTGCCGCGTGCAGCGAGGCCGCGTCCGCGTCTTTCTTGATGAGGTACACGGCCCCGTCGGCCATGGCGGCGTGAAAATCGCCGTCGAACATCCCGCCCAATTTCGGGAGGGTCTTCCCGTCGTAGTCGATGTCGTCCGGCTTCGTCCAGATCACTGGCTTGCCAGCCTCGACCACCAAGAATGTGTTCGATAACCCGTCCGTGAAGGTGGCGAATGTCGTTGGCTGGTCCGCGCGGAGGACGGCTTTCGGCCCGGCGAACATCTGGTAAAAGGTCTCCCCTTTCTCGAACCGGCCGCGGACGGGTTGATAGATCTTCGGGATTTTCGGGATTAGCTTTTTGTTGTGGTCGCTGTCCCACGGCTCGTCGAGTCGGAACTCCTTGGAGAGTTCGTCGTTCTCCGCGTAGGTCAGCATCGCCACCCGCCAACTCAACATCGGCTTGCCCTTGGCGTCGCAAATGTTTCCCGGAAAAAAGTTCCAATTATCGTGGTGGGTGTGCATGCCGAGGGCGATGATCCGCATGGCGTTGCGCGAGGTTTCCTGCTGCTTCACGGTGATCGGCGGCAGGGGCGTGTCTTTCGGGGCCGGGGCCGCGACGAGCAGGCCCGGCAGGAGAAGAAACAAGAAGCGAAGCCAAGGCACACGCCGCATGGGCAATCTCCGTCCCGAGATGATGAGCGTTCAGTTTACCCGCGGCAAGGCGCCGGGTCCAAGCGGAAACTCGCGTGACGCGGGCCGGCCGGCGGGTTATGCTATGCGGATTCCTTCGCACCTGGAGATGATGCCATGCGCCGCTTGCTGCTGCTCTGCACCCTGTTCGCTTCCCCGGCCTTCGCCGATCCAAAGGAGGAGGGCTTCACACCACTCTTCAACGGCAAAGACCTCTCGGGGTGGGTCAACGTCAACGGCCACCCCGGCACGTTCTTCGTGAAGGACGGGATGATTATCACCACCGGCACGCCGACCGGATTCATGCGCACGGACAAGCAGTACGAGAACTTCATCCTGGAGATGGAGTGGATGCACATGAACAAGACCGAGGTCGGCAACTCCGGCCTGTTCGTGTGGGGCGACCCGCTGCCGGCCGTCGGCACGCCGTACACGCGGGGCATCGAGGTGCAAGTGCTGGTCAACTTGGAGAAGAAGGACGCCTACACCAGTCACGGCGACCTGTTCAGCATCTGGGGGGCCAAGTGCAAGCCGGACCGCCCGCACCCGATGGGGTGGGAGCGCTGCCTGCCGAGCGAACGCCGCTGCAAGGGCGGCGGCGAGTGGAACCACTACCGCGTCGAGGCGAACAACGGCGTCATCAAGTTGCACGTCAATGGGAAGGAAGTTTCCGGCGTCAGCGAGTGCAACCCGCGCAAGGGGTATTTGGCGCTGGAGTCCGAGGGGGCCGAGTGCCGTTTCAAGAACATCAAGATCAAGGAACTGCCCAGCACGAACCCGAAGCCCAACGAGATCGCGGACGAGGCCAAGGGGCACACGCTGATTTACAACGGTCTGGATTTCGACGGATTGACGGTCGCCAAAGGCACGTCGTGGAAAGCGAACGTCGGCAGTTTGCGATTCACGGGGAAGGACGCCAAGGACGTGCTAATGACGAAGAAGAAGTACAAGAACGCGGAACTGATCTTCGACTGGCAGACCCCTGCGAAGGGGGAAGAAACGACGCTCTCCGTTGAGTTCGGTGGGGAGAAAGGGTTTACGTTGACATCGAATTCCAAAACAACGATGGGCATTTCTGAGATTACTGACGGTTTTGCAAAGACCAGCGAGTTGAAAGCCCCTGGCGGATGGAACCGCACACTCCTTCGCATGGATGGCGAGAAAGTGACTGTCATCCAAAATGGAAAGCCATTTATGGAACTGAAAGTGAAGAGTGAAAAAGCTGCGTTAACGGAAGGTGCGGTAACTTTCTCAGCCACCGGCCCCGTCTCGATCATGCACCCGTACATTCTCGAATTAAAATAGTTTGAACATCAACGCACCAAGCCGCACGGAGGGGACCTGAGTCCCGCGTGCGGCTTGGGTTTGCTCGTTGATCGAGAACATTACCGCCAGTAGCCGCCACGCCTCCCGCCATAGTAGCTGAACGACGATCCGTAGTAGGGTTGGGCGTAGCCGTAGCCGTAGGACGGATAGCCGTAGCTCGGGTAAACGTAAGGGCTGGCGTAGCCGTAGCTCGGGTAAACGTAGGGGCTGGAGTAGCCGTACCCGCCGTAGCCGCCGTACCCTCCGTACCCGTACCCGCCATAAGGCGAGCCGGAGCCGACGGTCAGGCGGCCGTTGTTACCCAACTTGGTGCTGTAGCTGAAGAAGCCTTGGGCCTTCGCCTCGTCGGCCATAAAGAGGCCGCCGGCGCAGAGGACCATGATGGCGATGAACTTTTTCATGATCGGACATCCCGTTAAAGTTTTGGGTCGGTGATCTCGAAAATTGGATCAGCCGATTTCATTGGGGGAACGACTCAAGTTTCCCCCCTTGCGCTTCCGATAAGGGCAAATTCCGCTCCCCCGACCGGGGTCTGACGGGAATTTCGCCGTCCGGCGGCTTTGCCCTTGGGATAAAATTGCAAAAGGCGTGCCGTCGAGTTGATGACCATGAGCAAATTGGCCGACGACACCGCCGCCTCGCTGGCCATCAGCGACGGCCGCATCTACTGCCGCGGGTTCAAGAACCTGTCCGCGATCGGGGAGAAGTAAAAGGCAACCTCACCCCCCGGCCCCCTCTCCGCGGCGGAGAGG
>JAYUGD010001171.1:0-8005 GCA_043767785.1 Zavarzinella sp.
CCGCTCCGTCGGCGACCTGCGGGAACAGGTGCTGGCCCAGATCGAATATCACAACCGTGTCCACGCCCGCCCGTACCGCTGGACATACAACGGCCGCCCGTTGGCGGCGTGAATCTGGGCAATCGAATACGACAATGGCAGCGGGATTCGGTCGGGCAGATCTAGTCGTTCGCCCAAGAGACCGCACTCGCCAATCCCTTGCAAGGGTCGGTTTCCTGCCGTAGCCAACGACCGGAGTGGTTTTCGATCCTGAAGGGATCGTTCCATCAGCCCGGCATGAAATGCCGGGAAGGACACCAACGAGCCGAGCGGCGTGAGCCGCCGGGTGGAGCTTCCCCACGTCGGCCGCCCCACCCGTGGCCTGACGGCCATCGGCTCGTGAAGACCCGGCATTACATGCCGGGCTGATGGAACGATCCCTTCAGGATCGAAAACCGCTCCCGCCTTCGGGTCGTGCAAAAAAACAAGCCCCGTCGGGGCCGGGGGATAAGGGAACTTTGCCGAACGGCTGACTTCTGCCATTGCAGCCCGCATGTGGCATACCTCCCGTCGCGGACGCTCTTGGTTCGCCAAATCTCTGGTGATCGGGCGGACGACCACTGAAAAGGCAACCCAACCCCCCGACTCCCCTTTTGGAAGTCTGGGAAATCCAGGGGACCTGCTGGACTCGCGTGATTCCGGCGTCTAACCTAAATTCAACCCCCTCGCACGCGCGAGAAGGGCACTGATTCGCTTTCTCACTTCCCGGAACACACGTCATGCGCCGCTAAACCGCTCGAAAAATCCGGCCCCGATTGCTGGACCTCGAAACTCGAATCACGCCCGCCTTCAATCTCCTGATTGACGGCGACACCATCACGGCCGGGGTGACAACCACCATCTCTGGAGGTGTGACGAACTTCACGGCCAGCGCGATCGGGGCGACGCTGGATGTCGCCGATATTGTCGCGGCCCTGCAAATCGGCGATGTCGTCATTGACACCAACAACACCGGCGCCGAGGCGGGCAACATCCTTTGGGATCGGACTTCGGCTGCCGACGATCTGCTCGCCAACGGGATTTTGGCGAGTCGATTGCTCCGTTTCCGCACGGTCGATTCCGCCGGGACGGGCAACGTCACGTTCACGAACAACGTCGTCCTGAACGGGGGAGCCAATGTCAACTTCCGGTTCCAGACGGACCGCGCCGGGACGGACGGAGCCGTGAACCTGGGCGGGGCCACCGTCATCGGACACGATTTGGACATCTTCGCGGGAACGGCGGCCGTCACGTATCAAAACGTGAGCCTCGGCGGCGGCGCGGGCCTCTCGGGCGGGTCGATCATCTCGACCGGCGATTCCAGCTTTGAAACCTCCGGCACGGCTACCCTGAGCTTCAACGCCCCGCTGACGGTCTCCGCCGTCGGTACGGCAATCCGGTCCCTCAACAACGGCGCGATCGCATTCAGCGACACCGTCTCGGGGACGGGGAATTTGACGCTGGAGGCGGGCGGGGTCTTCTTCACTGGCGGCAACGTCAACCTTACCGGAGCGAGCACGCTGCAATTTGACGCCGGGACCGTCACCTTCGGGTCGAACAGCATCACCGCCCCGAACATCGGCGTCGGGAATCTCTTCAATTCGGCGGGTGCCCGGTTTGGCAACGGCACGGGAATCGTCACCGGCGACGTGACCGTAAACGCCAACGGCAACCTCACCCCCGGCGGTGTCGGGGTCGGGACGCTGAACATCGTCGGGAATGTGACCATCGACGCCGGCGGCGCGTATGACCCGGACCTGGCGGCCCTCGGCTCCGATTTGCTGGCCATCACCGGAGACCTGACGGTGGACGCGAATTCCCTGCTTGGCAAGGCGGGAACCGGCGCGATCACGGCCGCCGCGAACATTGTCACCACCAGCGGGACGATCACGGGGATGTTCCTCAACACGCCGCCGGCCACCCCGGCGATCGTCGGCCAGGATGTCGTCACCGTGACCTATGTGGGCGGGCCGAGCGGAACCATCGCCATCACGCCGTTCACTCCGACGAACACCAAAATGGCCAGCGGACATGATGACGACGGAACCGGCTACATCGCCAAGCTTACGGGGTTGGGAACGCTGACCGCCGTGCCGTCCGCCACCGGCCGACCCTCCTTTGTCCTGAAGGGGACGACCTCGGCTTCCACGCTGACAATCACCACCAAGGCCAACGGATCGGACAAGATCCTGCGGGCCGACCGCTTGCTGGTCAGCAGCGCGCTCAACATGGTGAACGCCGCGACGACCGACTTCATCGGCCGGGTCAAGCTGGACCAGACGGTGAAGTCGCTGACGGCGCGCGACGTGTTCGGCAACACGACCATCGGTGGAGTGATCGGCAACAACACGACGGTCAAGACCCGGACCCTGGGCAAGCTCACCAGCGGTTCGACGCTGGCGATGCTGAGCGTCGGCGGATTTCTGTTCGATGACATCACCGCCCCGAAGATCGGCAACGTCACCGTCTCCGGGGTTTTCCAAGGGAACCTCAATTCGGCCGGGTCCATCGGGGCGATCAAGCTCGGCTCGGCCGACTTTGGCGGAACCATCACCGCCGCCGGCGGGTCCATTACGTCCGTCACGGTCGCCGGGGACATGTCGGCCTCGGTGAGGGCGACCGCCGTCGGGGCCGTGAAGGTCGGCGGCATCCTGAGCGACTTCTTCGGGGGGACCGGCTGGAACGTGGTGGGATCCATCACCTCGATCACCGCCGGGGCCATCGGGCTGGCGTTCAACGGGTTCACGCTTTCCGCCCGGAATCTGGGCACGCTGTTTGTCAAGGGAAACCCGGCCGCCGGAGTGCCCGCGGACATCGGCAAGTCCACCTTCACGCTGAGCGGCAACAACCTGCCAGGCAGCCCGGACAACAGACCGGACGGCTTCGGCATCGGGACCGTCACCGTGGCCGGGAATGTCCAGGACAGCACCTTCCGCCTGCAGGAAGGCAGCCTGTTGTCGTTCAAGGCCGCCCGGTTCATCAACAGCAACTTGTATCTGAATTACACGCCGGGCATGGGCCAGTTTGACGCAACCGGAACGTTCCAGTCGGCCGCCCAGTTCAAGGTCGGGTCGTTCACCACGACCGCGACCACGCTGGGCACGTCGGCCAACCCGCTGAACTTCGCCTTCACCGGAAGCCAGATCGTCGCCGACACGATCGGCACGGTGAAACTCTCCGGCGTCGGGTCGAACTTTTCCGGCACTCACTTCGGCGTGAAGTTCCACACCGCCGGCGGCAGCGTGAAGGTGGCCTCCGGCCTGCCGGCCATCCTGTTGAACACCAACCTGACCCCGGCCGTCACGCCCATCCAGGACGACTTCTACTTCATCGGGGTGTGATTGCCCGGAACCGACGGGCGGCGCGGGCCCAATGCACAACTGCGGTTGAGGAGGCATTGAAGGGAATCACGCGGATGTCTGGCCGGGGACCGGCGGCGCTTGGGCGCCGTCACTCACCGCTGCCCGCTGAACCGCGACACGCCCCACCGCAGGCTGTTCAGGCTCGCCGGCTTTTTCGGCGCCCCGGCTTGCGACGCCGCTTCCTTCAGGCGGCTAATCTCGAGCCGTTGCAATTGGATCTCTTCCACCAGTTCGGCCACCACGGCGTTCTCGGCCGAGGTCAGGGCCAGTTCCTTCAAGCGGTCGTCAGTCATGGGTTGCTTTCCCTGCAAACGCGGACGCGTGCAGTGTCATGGGGGGCGGCGGCCCGGGAACCAGAAAACGGCTAGTGGGCCCGCAGTTCGTTCATTGTATGGTGCGGGAGCGACGGCCCGGCGTTACCGCATGGTCGGCTCCATCGGCGGCGGTGGCATCGGGGCCGGGCCGGGCGTTGGGAACGTCCCCGGCTCTCGCCTCGGCTCGGACGTCGGCGAGTGCGGTCGCTCCGGGTCGCGGTGCGGCATCGGCGGCGGCAGGGGCGCGGGGGCCGGTTCCTTGATGGGGGCCGGCTCGTCGGGGACGGGCGGCGGCAGTTCCGGCGGGGTCTCCGGCATCGCGGCGGCGAACGACTTCGTCATGGCCATCTCCGTCATGTTGGGTGTGGGCAACAGAGGAGCATCTTCGGCGCCGCGGTCCTGACCGGCGCGGCCGACGAATGGCCCGGCGGCCGTCCCGACCCGGCCCTCCCCGCCAGTTCCCTCGCGGAGGAGAAGTGGGGGTTCCGCGTTCTGGCGTGACGGCGCACTTACCGGGTGGGGCAAGAACGCTCCGGGGTGGTTCTGGCGCATCTGGTGGCAGCCAACGGGGGAACGGCTTTCCTCCTCCTCGTCGATCTGTACGAGTGGGGAGCGTATCCGGTCTGGCCCGGCGCCGCCGGGGTGCTGTTCTGCCTCTGGAGGTGGCCGAGGGCGTTGATCGGCGGGGCCGGCGGCGCGTTCGTCGGTTTTGCGATGCGGCTCTCCCGGGAGCGACAGCGAGTTCGGCAAGAGAGGGCTTCCCGGGGGCAAATGGCCGGGGGCCATGTCCGCGGCGTCGTCGTCGTCCCGACCGGGCCCAGCCTCCTCGCCGCGGGATGGGAAGGGATCGTCTAACCGCGAGGGAAGGTCGCCGCGCCCCATTTTCTGGGGAACGGGGGCGACATCCGTCTTCCGCTTCAGGCACTTGAACTTCCACGGTGCGGAAGAGCGCCTCGCGGGTCGAGCAGCGATAAAGACAGACAACACCCTTGAACCGCCCGCGGTCCGCGGCCATAATCACGTCAGCCATCGCCAACCCCTTGCGTGGTGAGTGTCACCCGGTCCATGTGGACTGTCACCGTTGGCACGGACGGCTGGCATGGATTCGTTCGGCAATACGTTGCCGTCCCATCGTCAACGGAGTGACCATCGCACGGCTTTGTTACCCGGCGCCGCATGAAACCCTTGCCTCCCGACCTGTTGTTCGGTCCCTACCGTCCTCCCGCGCTGCGCCGCGGAGATCGCGTCACCTGCTTGGACCGTGACGGCGACGTGGTCATCACCGGCTGGAAAGACGCCCCGATCGGCTGGCCACTCTGTCGGCCGCTGGATAATCGACGGTGTCAGCCGTCCGTGCTGGTCGAGGACGAACTGGTTCGCGCCATTCGTCACGAGTCGGCGTCGGCCCTCCATTACTGGTGGGGCGCCTGTTTCTCGGTGGTGCACCGGTGGCGGAGGAACCAGAATGTCGGCTTCATGGACAGCGAAGGCAGTCGCCGTCTCATCCGGGCCGCCGCCGCGCACGGCGCCGACTGTGTGCGCGGACTGCCCATGCCGGATCACGGCCGCGCGCTGCGGCGGCGAATCGCCATCGAAGGCGGCCATGTGGCGAACTTTGGGAAGGAAGTTCGGCCGTGGACGGCGGAAGAGCTGGCCCTCCTCGGCACCGACTACGACCGGGCGATTGCCGTCCAGATCGGCCGCGCCGAGGATACGGTCCAAAAGAGGCGGAAGGCAATGGGCATCCCCGCGGCGCGGGACCGGAGGGACAAAGGGCAGGGGTGTTCAGATTTTTCCTAGACCGACTTGGTCGGGCGAAGAGGGGCGAGCGTTCGAGAACGGAACGCCGGCCGGACCTGATCCGGCAGGTCGTCACAAGTGACGGCAACGCCCGCGACGACCGGCAGGTTCCGGTCGCAACTCGGTGAGAGACGTTTCGGCCCCCGCACCTGAACTTTGGCGCCGATGAAGCCGTCCGGGAATCAAGCCCCTTCCGGGCGGTTTTTCGGGGGTGTTCCGCACCGAAGGCGGCCCTCAAGAGGCGTTGGAATGGCTCGGGTGCGATGGAGACATCACCATGCTTTTCTCCGGAATTCGGCCGTCCTCTTTGGTGTTCGCGAGGCGGGGGGTGGCGGTTGCCGCGATCTTCTGTTTGTCCTTGCCGCCACGCGCCGCCGCCGACGACCCGCTCGACGAGGACGGCCCCGCGCTCCCGCCCGGCGCGGTGCTGCTCGGCCCGCGCGGGCTTGATTTTCCCGGCTCGGTCGGCCCGTGGGCGATGCTCGACGGGTCCAAAATCGCCCTCGGCAACGGCCGCCGAATCCGCGTCGTCGACGCGACCACGCGCAAGGAAGTCCGCTCTTGGGTCGCCGGTCGCCGGTTTAACATGGATTTGGCCGCCGCCCCGGACGGCCGTCGGCTGGCGTCCATTGACGCGTACAACTACCTCGTCCACATCTGGGACCCCGCCACCGGCAAGCAGGTGACGGAGTTTAACCCGCACGGCGGCTACGCGACCGGCTCGCTCGGCTTCTCCGCCGACGGGAAATACGTGACCACCGTCGGCAGCGAGCGCGGGCCCGACGCCCCCGACCTCAAAGCCCGCTGGGACGACTGGGGCGTGCGCGTCAGCGGCGTCGAAACTGGGAAGGACCACCCGCGGTTCGTCGGCGGGCTGCCGGGCGCGCACGGACCCGCCTTCTCGCCCGACGGCAAATGGTTCGGCTGGGTGAACGGCGGCGGGGCCAACAGTGTCAGCGTCCGCCCGCTCGAAGGCGGCGACGACATCGGGTTCAACATCGATGCCGAAGGGCAGCGGCCCTTCGCGTTCTCGCCGAACGGGAAACTCATTGCCATTCAGACGAAAGGCGGCGGGCTGTTCGTCGGGGACGTGGCCGCCGGCAAGGAGGTGCGCCGCTTCAAGGCCGAGGACGAACTGCCACGCGGGTACGACCTGCACCAGACCGTCCGCTTCTCGCCGGACAACCGCACGGCGCTCACCTGCCGCAAGTACTTCCGCGCGAGCCTGTCCACCAACTTGGTGCGGGTGTGGGATGTGCAAGACGGCACATCCCGCGTGTTCGCGACCGGCGCCCCGGTCGAGAACGGCTTGCTGTTCGCCAGGGACGGCAAGTCGGTGTTCACGCTCCGCGAGGACCGCAACCTTCAGAGTTGGGACGTGGCCACCGGCAAGGAGACGCCGCTGCCCGGGCACGCCGGGGCCGTGCAGGGGGTGGCGATCACACCGGACGGCAAGACCGCGGCCACCGCCGGGCGCGACGGCACCGTGCGCGTCTGGGACGCGGCCACCGGCGACGAGAAGCGCGTCCTCACGCTGGCGGGCGCGGCGACCGGGGTGGCGTTCTTCGACGCGGGGAAGAAAATCGTGTCCGCGGACGCGACCGGCGATGTGCGCGTCTGGGACGCGGCGACCGGGAAGGCGGTGAAGCGGTTCGCGGCGCACAAAGGCGGGGTCACGTCGCTGGCCGTGTCACCCGACGCTTCCGTACTGGCGACGGGCGGGGCCGACTCGACGGTTCGGCTGTGGGACACCGCGGACTGGACGGCGGTCCGGGAACTCGCCGGCCACGCCGGCTGGGTGCAGGGCGTGTGGTTCGTGGACGGCGGCAAGCAACTGTTGTCCTCGTCGGCGGGCGGCGTCTGGTCGCCGCCGGGCCGCTCGCCGGACGGCGACAAGCACTTCCGGCTGTGGAACCTAATCACCGGCCGCCCGGTTCCCGGCTACGGCGACCTGAAGATCCCGGCCACGACCGCGATTGCCGTCTCCGCGGACGGGACGCGGGCGGCGTCGAACATTACCGAGCGGAACGCGGGTCTGATTCAGGAATGGGAATTGGCCACGGGTCGGCGCCTGAAGGAGATCGGTTCACTGGAAGGGGCGGCGGCGTTGCCGCGGGCGTTTTCGCCGGACGGCACGCGATTGGTCGCGGTCCCCGCGTACTCCGGCCCGGGCGGCGGGGCCACGGTCCACGTCCTCGACGCCCGAACTTGGACTTCGGCGGCCACGCTGAAAGGCCATTTCGCTTGGGTGCAGTCGGCGGCGTTCTCCGCCGACGGGCGGTGGCTGATCACCGGTGGGGACGACGGGAAGGCGATCATTTGGGATTTAGCGAAGCTCGTTCCCCGGCAGTGAGAGTGGCCGCCCCGGGGACTTCCTCGGGCGGCGTTGTTGCAAGGTCGGCCGGCCGTGTGCGAGCCATCGACGGGTGCGAACCTGGTGAATCTTGGCGAGCCGACGCGGTCAGGCGTCGGGTGGCTTGCCGCGTCGGGCGCATCCCGTTGGCGGGATGC
>JAYUGD010001172.1:0-2860 GCA_043767785.1 Zavarzinella sp.
AGCCTCCGCGTCGCGGCTAACAAGACGCGCGGCGGGCGCGACGTGGAAACACTGTGAAGCATTCACCGGGCCGCCCGCGGCCCCATTGTTCAAGGCTGATCGGACACCGAGAGTTTTCACCATGATGAACCCCTACCTGCTCGGCTTTGTCGCCTTCCTCGGCGTGACCGCCGTGGTCGCCGCCGCCGGCCTGTTGATGGCGAAGTATTACGGCGGGGACGGGGCCGCCAGCCAGCGGCTGGAGGCGCTCGTCGGCCGCGGCAACCGCCGGGCCGACTCGTCCACGGACCTGATGATCAAGAACGCCCTGCACGAAGTGGGCCAAATCAACCTGCTCGAAAAGCTGACGCCCGAGTTCTTCAAGCTGACGAAGATGTTCGAGCAGGCCGACCTGAAGATGCAGCCGAGCGTCCTGTTCGGCATCGCCCTGGCGTTCGGGTTCGTCGGGTCCATGATCAGCACCATGCTGGTCAACATCTACGCGGCCCCCATCGGCGGCGGCATCCTGTTCAGCCTGCCGTTCATCTGGCTGTGGTTCAAGCGGGCCATGCGGCTGAAGAAGTTCGGGGCGCAACTGCCGGAGGCGATGGAACTCGTCGCCCGGGCCTTGCGGGCCGGGCACTCGCTGGCGTCCGGCTGCCACGTCGTCGCCCACGAGATGCCGGAGCCGATCAGCAAGGAGTTCGCCCGCGTGTACGAGGAGCAGAACCTCGGCATGTCGATGGAAGACTCCCTGAACAACCTGTGCAACCGCGTCCCGAACATCGACCTGCGGTTCTTCGTGACGAGCGTGAACATCCAGCGGCAGACCGGGGGCGACTTGGCCGAGATCCTCGACCGGATCGGCCACGTCATCCGCGAGCGGTTCAAGATCCTGGGCCAAGTGCAGGCCCTGACGGCCGAAGGCCGGCTGTCCGGCATCGTGCTGATCGCCCTGCCGATCGGCCTGTTCCTGATGATGCTGCACATGAAGCCGGACTACGTGGAACTGCTGTGGAAAGACCCGCTGGGCCAGAAGATGAGCGCCGGCGCCATCGTGCTGATGCTGATCGGGTCCTACGCGATCAAGAAGATTGTGGACATTAAAGTGTGATTGCGGATTGCGGATTGAAAACAAGACACAAACCGGGCCACACGCCCCTTTAGGAAGAACACGGCGGCCGCGGACTCGGGTTTCGGATTTCTAATCCGCAATCCGCAATCCGCAATCCGGACCAAGAGACGACACCAATGATTCCCCTGCTTGCCTTTTCCATCACCGAACTGACGCCGATCATCGTGTTCGGGGCCATCGTCCTCGGGGCGTGGGCGCTGATGACGGCCCTGTCTAAGCGGTCCAACGCGGCCACGGAGCGGCTCGACCGCCTCGGCCGGCCGCAGTCGGCCGCCGACATGGGCGACCTGGGCGAGCTGGGCGACCGGCGGCGGTTCAGCGGCCTCAAGGACGCCATCGCCCAGCTCGGCGGCGCGATGGAAGGCCAGTCCGACCTCGAAAAGAACAAGCTCAAGCTCAAGCTCGTCAACGGCGGCTTCCGCAGCGACGGCGCCCCGATGATCTACCAAGGCCTGACCCTCCTGGCGCTCGCCCTGTTCCTGCTGCCGACGGCCGGCATCATGCTCTACACGTCCGGGTTCACCCAGAAGGCCCTGATTTACACCGTCATCGGCGGCGGCCTCGGCTTCTACCTGCCGAAGATCATCCTGTACTTGATCGTCTCCGGCCGGCAGAA
Organism: Zavarzinella sp.; assembly: GCA_043767785.1. Lineage (GTDB taxonomy): Bacteria > Planctomycetota > Planctomycetia > Gemmatales > Gemmataceae > Zavarzinella. The sequence continues at coordinate 1,731 of JAYUGD010001172.1, forward strand.
GGAAATCTTCCTGTCCCTCCCGGACGCCCTGGACCTCCTGGTCGTGTGCGTCGAGTCCGGGCTGGGCCTGGACGCGGCCATGCGAAAAGTGACGGACGAGATGGGCGAGCACGCCAAGACGATCTCCGGCGAGTTCACCATCGCCAACATGCAACTGCAAATGGGCAAGCCGCGGCGGGAAGTGCTGCACGAACTCGGCGTCCGCACCGGGGTGGACGACATGAAGGCGCTGGCCGCGATTTTGATTCAGGCCGACCGCTTCGGGTCGAGCATCGCCCACGCCCTGCGCGTGCAGTCGGACTCCATGCGGACGCGGCGGCGGCAAATTGCGGAAGAGAAGGCGGCTAAGACGGCTGTGCAACTGATTTTTCCGCTCGTCCTGTTTATCTTCCCCGCAATCTTCGTAGTTCTGGTCGGCCCGGCGTCGATTCAGATTCAGAAGGGCTTGTTAAAGGGCGGATGATCCGCCTTCGCAGTTAGTTCCAAGGAGGGAACGATGAACCGGACGCTCAAGACGGTGGTGGTCGGGTTGACGGGCTTGGGCGGCGTCGCCTCCCTCGGCTGCCACTCGGCCGGGGAACACAAGTACGGCGACCCGTGCTGGCCGGACCGCTACGCGGCCGAGGCGCGGGCGAAGCAGCACGCCCTGTTCGAGCCGCAGGTGACGAACGGGAACATTCTGGACCACACGGTCTGGAACTACCACTTCGAAGCCGGGACGGACAAGCTGAACGCGGCCGGCAAGGACAAGCTGGACCAACTCGGCCGGCGCCGGCCGGCCCCGGACGCGGTGATCTACCTGCAGACGATGCGGGACGCCGACTACGACGCGGCGACGCCCGAGGCCTACGCGAACAAGCGGGCGGACGTGGACTCCAAGCGCTCGCTCGCGGTCCAGAAGTACCTCGGCGCGACGTTGAGCGGCCGGCCGTCGCTGACGTTCATGGTCCAGGTCCACGACCCGGCCCCGCCCGGCATCGACGGGGCGGCCCCGCGAGTCGTCGTCCCGAGTCCGCGGTCCCGCGTGGGCGGCGGCGGCGGGCCGGGCGCCAACGGCATCGGCTCCCCGGGGGCGACGAGCCAAACGGGCGGCGCCTCGTCGGCCCTGAACCCGGTCTCGGGCGGCGGGA
>JAYUGD010001173.1:0-2857 GCA_043767785.1 Zavarzinella sp.
ACGAGCCGTCGGGTTCATCCCGACGGGAGTACTCCCGCGGGGGTGAACCCCGCGGCTCGTTTGTTGACGCCGTTCGCCCGCGGGGTCGGACCGTCGAAGACTCGGTCCTCATGCCTATCGTGGCGGATAGGTCACAGACCGCCTGAAGGCGGGACTCCAACAGAACCGCCTGGCGGCGGTGAGGAATGACGCGGCCGGGAGATGATTACCGCTTCGCCGCCAGCGCCAAGGCCAGCAGGGCGCCGATGAACAGGATGCCGATGGTCATGATCGCCGTGGCCGCATAATAGAGCCGCTGGTTCTTCTTCGGCCGCGGCGGGCGCGGCAACGCGGCGTCGGACGGCAGGCGGAAGAGGCTGTCCGTATCCTGCTCGGGCGGCGGCCGGAGGACCGCGCGGGGGGCGTCCTCGGATATCTCGTCCGGGACCGGGACCGGTGCTTTGTAGGCGGGGGGCGCCTTCTTCGGGATGAACTCTTCCAGGGCCTCAGCCACCTCGCCGGGCGTCTGGTAGCGCTGGTCCGGCTTCTTCGCGGTCATCTTCGCCAGCACCTTGTCCAACCCCGGCGGCAGGTCGGCCCGCTTCGGCATTGGGAACGGCTCGCGGGCGTGCCGCACCATCTTCTCCGTCGGGTTCCCGCCGGGGTACGGCACGTCGGCCGTCAGCAGGAAGTACAGCGTGCAGCCGAGGGAGTACACGTCCGACCGGATGTCCGCGTCTTGCGAGTTGCGGGCCTGCTCGGGGGACACGAAGTCCGGCGTGCCGACGACCAATCCCTCCTTGGTAATCCGGCTGGCGGCCTCGGCCCCGGCCACGTCGTCCAGCCGGGCCAGCCCGAGGTCGGAGATTTTCACCACGCCCGCCCGGCTGACGAGTAGGTTGGCCGGCTTGATGTCCCGGTGCGTCAGCCCTTTTTCGTGGGCGTGCTGGAGGCCCAGCGCCGTCTGCCGCACGTAGTCGCACGCCTCGGCCACCGGCAGCGGCCCCTTCTGAATAACCAACTTCGACATGTTGGAGCCGTCCACGTACTCCATGGCGAAGAAGTGGATGTCCCCGGCTTGGTCGGCGTCGTAGGCCATCACCACGTTCTCGTGGGCGAGGGCCGCCGCCGCCCGGATCTCCCGCCTGAACCGCTTGACGGCGTCGGGGCTGGCCATCTTTTCCCGCCGGATCACCTTCAGGGCCACGTCCCGGTCCATGCGCGTGTGCTTGGCCCGGAACACCTCCCCCATGCCGCCTTCGCCGATCTTTTCCATCAGCAGGTACTGGTTCAGGTACAGGTCGGCCCCGCGGCCGCGCCAGAAGTGCTTCACTTGGAAGGCGGTCAGGAACCCCTGTTTGATGATGTGTTTGGCGGCCGCCTCCGGGTCGGCCGGTTGCGAGGCCGCGTGCTGGCGGACGCCTTCCAGTTGTGACGGCGTGAGCAGCCCGCTGAGCCGCACGGAGTCCAAGAAGTCGGCCAGTCGGTCGGCGGCCATGCGATCCCCGGGGGAGTAGTCGGTCCGGCGGCGGCCCGGCGGGCATTCTATCAATACCGACGAGCCGGGGCCGGCGCCGGTTGGCCGGCAAGGGCGAACGCCGGCAGATTTCCCACGTCCGCGGGCAGCGCGTCGGCGAGGGGGACCGACCCGTACCGGGCCAACAGCGCCTGCAACCGCTGACGGCTCTTGCCGATGCCGACGTAGGTGCGGAAGCGGGATAGACGGCCCAACGGCAGTTTCGGCTGGCCCGGGTCGAACTCCCACGGGTGGAAGTAGAGCACGGGCAGCCCCGTCGGCGCCCGCAAAGTTTGCCGGATCGCCGCCCGCATGATCGCCGGGGGGAACAGCCGAAAATACCCGCCCCCGGCGGCCGGGATGTTCTGGCCGAACGTCCGCCACGTCACGGGGGGTATTTCCAAGAGTGATCGCGTCGGCCCCTTCACCAAGAACGGGTGTCGCGGGGCGTCCGGCACGCCGTAGCGGTCGTGCTTCACCGGGAAGATGGAGGAGTCGTACCGGAAGCCGGCCTCGGCCAACACGTCCACGGCCCACGCCGTCTCGCGCGTCACGCTGAACGTCGGCGCGCGGTAGCCGACCACTTCGCGGCCGCCCGCCTGTTCCAAGGCCGTCTTTGACAGTCTCAAATCCTCGCGAAACGTCTCCGGTGTATGGTGGTGGACGCGGCGGTGGTCCCAACTATGACTGGCGATTTCGTGCCCGGCGTCGGCCAAGTCCCGCACCAGTTTGGGGTGACTCTCCGCGATCTGGCCCACGAGGAAGAACGTGGCTTTGGCGTTCGCCTCGGCCAAGGCTTCCGCGATCCAGCGGGTGCAGACCTCCATGCGGTCGGCGTAGGTTCGTTTGAGGTCGGGGGGACAATCGTACCCGGCGGCCGCCTCGATGCGGTGGTGTTCTTCGATGTCGAAGGTGAAGACGACGGGGTTCATAAGTGAAAAACCCGTTTAGCCGCGACGCGACGCTTCGGAGTGGAGCGCGGACTGCCCAAGTAATATCGCTCGCCGCGCGGCCATCGGCTTGTGGCGTGAAGGTCGCACTCCACTCCGAAGCGTCGCGTCGCGGCTAAACAAAGTCACCTCGCCGCCGCCATCTCCGCCCACTTGATGTCGCCGCGGGGGTCGCCCTCGTCGGCGGTCAGCACCACGACGCCCATTGGGGTCAGGGCCAGCGTGTGCTCGACGTGGACGCTCGGCAGGCCGTCGCGGGTGATGACGGTCCAGTGGTCGCCCAGCACTTCCACGTCGCACCGGCCCATGTTCAGCATCGGCTCGACGGCCAGGACGATGCCCGGTTCGAGCCGGAAGTCGCCGTTCTTGCGCAGGTCTTTGTTCACGAAGTTCGGCACCTGCGGGGCCTCGT
>JAYUGD010001174.1:0-2854 GCA_043767785.1 Zavarzinella sp.
GACTCGCTCACCCAAGGTTCTTTGTCTCATTCATGGCGCGACGACGATTTTTGCACAAGCTCGGAGCGTGAGGAGTACATTGGGCCGACCACCGGTGGCATCATTCTTGGCCGCGTGCCGTATAGAATTGCCCGGCTTGAATGTCATGGGGCCGACTCGGAATGGTCGGAGGAGCGCCTTGCCGCGGGACTGGTCCCCATCCGAAAGTCGCGGTCCGGTCAATGCGCCATCACAACCGGATAGTCCCCAAGCCACCCGTGCGCCAGCCCAAGCCGCGCGGATTGCCAAGAATTCACCAAATCGGTCGCGCGCACTGGCAGAGTGGCTGGCAGGGCTTCACAATTCCTTCACAATCGGACGGCGCCACCAGGCCCTTGACCACTTGGCCGTGAAGCGGGTAGGTCAGCCTTCCCGGTCTTCATGCGACGGCCCGGCCGCCACTTGGGACGGATGGGTGGCGCGGAAGGAGGCAGGGAATCGTTGAGATGGGCGGCGCCGACGCCGCCCAGTTGAGAATGGCAAATTAGAGGCCTCGCCCGGATTCGAACCGGGGAATAACGGTTTTGCAAACCGTTGCCTTACCACTTGGCGACGAGGCCGACCCTAACCCAAGCCCGAATCTTATCGGACGTGCCGACGGGCGTCAACGGGCGTCAACCGGCACAACCCTTCTATCGGCCGCCGGGGGGCGGGAACTTTCGGGCGGATTGCGGATTGCAGATGGCGAACCAAGACGCACCACAAAGGCACGAAGGTCACACAAAGACGCACCGAGAAGACCGAGGAAGAAATCTCTTCCGACTTCTCCGTGAAACTTTGTGGACCCTTCGTGCCTTTGTGGTGCGTCTTGATTTTCGTCCCGACTTCTTCCCGGCCCCATGGATAGGATACCCCCGGTCGCTATTCCGGCGGGGGGGTCACATGCAGTTCAGTCCCGAGTGGGCCAAGGGCCAGTTCCCGGCGTTGGAGCGGCCGGCGATTTTCCTCGACGGGCCGGCGGGCAGCCAAGTCCCGCGGGCGGTCGTGGACGCCATCAGTTCCTACTACGTCAAGCACAACGCCAACCACGGCGGGGCGTTCCGCACCAGCCGGGAGAGCGACGCCGTCGCCGACTGGGCGCGTCGGTCGTGCGCCGATTTGTACGGGGCACCCGACCCCGAATGCGTTGCGTTCGGGGCGAACATGACCACGCTGACGTTCGCCGTCTCACGGGCCATCGCCACCGAATGGCAAGCGGGGGACGAGGTGATCGTCACCCGGCTCGACCACGACGCCAACGTCTCCCCGTGGGTGCGGGCCGCCGCGGACCGCGGGGCCATCGTGAAGCACGTGGCGGTCAACCCGGCCGACTGCACGCTGGACTTGGACGACTACCGGAACAAACTCTCCCGGCGCACGAAGCTGGTCGCCGTCGGGGCCGTCTCCAACGCGGTCGGCACGCGCAACCCCGTGGCCGAGATGACGAAACTGGCCCACGAGGTGGGGGCGTTGGTGTACGTGGACGCCGTCCACCACGCGCCGCACTTGGCGATGGACGTGGCGGCGTGGGACTGTGACTTCGCCTGCTGTTCCGCGTACAAGTTCTTCGGCCCGCACGTCGGCGTGCTGTACGGCAAGCGCGAGCACCTCGAACGGCTGCCGGCCTATAAAGTGCGGCCAAGCCCCGAGACCCTGCCCGACCGCTGGATGACCGGCACGCAGAACTTCGCCGCCATCGCCGGCGTCGGGGCGGCCGTCGAATACGTGGCCAACGTCGGCCGGGCCGCCGGCGGCCACGGCGACCGGCGGGCCAACCTATTAAGGGCGTTCGCCGCCATCGAGGCGTATGAGCGGGAACTCGGGGCGAAACTGCTCGCCGGGCTGGCGTCCTTGAAGAAGGTCACGGTGTACGGCATCACGGACCCGACCCGCGCCGCCGAGCGCGTGCCGACGGTGTCGTTCACGCACGCGGCCAAGTCGCCGTTGGAAGTCGCCGAGTTCCTCGGGGCGAAGGACATCTTCGTGTGGCACGGCAACTTCTACGCCCTGCCGCTGACAGAGAGCCTCGGCGTCGAGCCGGCCGGCATGGTCCGCGTCGGCCTGTTGCACTACAACACGGCGGCCGACGTCGCCGAACTGATCGCCGCCCTCGGCGAACTGGAGTAACCCGTGCCGACCTTCCTCTCCGACCCGTCCGCGGCCACCTACGCCATCCTCGCCGTGCTGGTCTTCGTCACCGGCGTCATGGCGGCCAAGTCCCGAAAAAAGAAGCAGGTCATCCCGTTCGCGCTGGGCGTCGCGGCCTTGGCCGCCCTGTTCCTGATCGACCACTTCGTGGAAAGCCCGCGCGAGGCCGTGGGCCGCAAGGTCGCGGCCATGAACGCGGCGGGCCAGAAGAAGGACTACGCCGGCCTGCTGACCAACGTGTCCGACACGTTCGCCGCCGCCCGGCTGAATAAGAGTCGCTTGAAGGAGCTTGGCGACCGGGCCAACGCCTTCGGCGTCGAGGGGGTCTCATTGTGGGACGCGACCCGGGCCAACTACCGCGAGATCGACGCGACCACCGCCGAGCAGGGCTTCCTGGTGCAGGCCGTCGGGTCGCGCGTGGACTCGCAGCGGTACGCCGTCGGCACCTTCAAGAAAGAAGCCGACGGCGAATGGCGCCTGACGGCCGTGAAACTGTACAACCCCCTGCAACGGACCAACGGCCCGGAAGAGACCGTGCCGGGGATGTGACGCCGGAAGAGCCGCGGCGGCCCGGTCAGAACCAAGGCGAGCGGGGGGCGTCAGCCCCCTGATTCTTTTGGCCCAGAACGGGCGGCGGCCAGAATCGGAGGACTCACGTCCCCCGCTCGCCTTGGTTCTGACAAGGGGA
>JAYUGD010001175.1:0-2853 GCA_043767785.1 Zavarzinella sp.
CCAAGACAAACGGTCACTTCCCGGCGGCCGGCGCTTCGGCCGGGATCAACTTCTTTGCCGCTTCGAGGTCCACGTCGATCGCCTTGGCGACGCGCTCGCCGTACTCCGTGTTCGCTTGGTAGAAGAATGACACCCACTTCACCTTGAGTTCCGGGGTCTTGATCTTGTTCATGTCGGCCGCCAAGTTCTTGACCAAGTTGGCCCGGTCCTGTTCCGAGAAGCTCAGGTACAGTTCGCCGGCCTGTTTGAAGTTCTGCGTCTTCTGGATCGGCTGCTGCCACACCTTCTGGGCCGCCGGCTTGGAGAGTTCCTTGGCCGGGTTGTCACCCTTCACGATGTTCGTCACGCTCGGCTCGTAGTTCACGTCGCCGACCGTCACGCCGAAGTTCATCTTCCCGTCTTGGTTATTGTTCTGCACTGAGGCATAGGGCCGGTTGACGGGGAGCATCAAGTAGTTCGCGCCGACGCGGTAGCGCTGCGTGTCCGCGTAGCTGAACAGCCGGCCTTGCAGCATCTTGTCCTCGCTGGCCTCGACGCCGGGGACCATCATGCCGGGGGCGAACGCGACTTGCTCCGTGAACTGGAAGAAGTTTTCCGGCACCTTGTTCAGCGTCAGCTTGCCGATCTTCGTCTCCGGCACGCCCGGCCAGATTTTCGTGTCGTCCAGCGGGTTGAAGTCGAGCTTGTCGAGGTCTTCCGGCTTCATCGTCTGGATGGCGAGTTCCCAACTCGGGAAGTTGCCCTTCTTGATGTTCTCGTACAGGTCTTCCGTCAGCCCGCTGTGGTTCTTCGCGGAAGCGGCGGCCGCCTCTTCCATCGTGTAATTCTTGATGCCCTGCAACGACCGCCAGTTGAACTTCACGTACGTCACCTCACCCTTGGCGTTCACGAACTTGAAGGCGTGGACGCCGAAGCCTTCTTGCATCCGCAGGCTGGCGGGCGTGCCGCGGTCGCTGTACAGGAACGTCATCATGTGCGTCGATTCGGGGACGTGGCTGAGAAAGTCGAAAATCCGCTGCGGTTCCTGCTGGTTCGTCACCGGGCTGGGCTTGAAGGCGTGGACCATGTCCGGGAACTTGATCGCGTCCCGGATGAAGAAGACGGGCAAGTTGTTGCCCACCAGGTCCCAGTTGCCTTCCTCGGTGTAAAACTTGACGGCGAAGCCGCGCGGGTCGCGGAGTTGTTCCGGCGAGCCGCCGGGGTGGACGACGGTGCTGAACCGCAGGAAGACGGGCGTCTTCTTGTCTTTGGCGGAGAACAGTTTCGCCTTGGTCAGCTCGGACTGGTCCCCGTAACTGACGAACTCCCCGTGGGCGCCGACGCCGCGGGCGTGGACGACCCGCTCGGGAATGCGCTCCCGGTCGAACCGGGCCAACTTCTGAATCAGGTGGAAATTATCGAGGAGAACCGGGCCGTTCTCGCCGGCCGACCGGCTGTTTTGATTGTTGCCGACGGGCTGCCCGCCGTCTTCCGTCAATGGCGGCGGGGACTGGGCGGGAGCCGGCGACGGCTTCGCCGGCGGCTGGGCCGCCAACGGCAACCCGGCCAACCCGAACATGGCGGTGATAAGCGCTTTCCTGACCATCACATCCTCCGGAGAGACAATAAGGGATCATCCGACGAAATGGCTCGTCGGCTCGTGGCCGTCATTGTGATGCAACTCGTATACCGCGCGGCGGAAAGGGCGTTCCCGCACGAAACCGAAGTTGGCGGGTGAGAGGAGGGCGAGAGGGGATGTGATTCGTGGATTCGGGTAAAAATGAGATTTTTACCCCGTCAGTCAAGGCGCCTATTTGCTGACGGCCGTCACCGAGACGTTGTCCAACGCCGGGCCGCCGAAGGGTTCTTCCGTCTCCAGCGTGTAGAACTCCAACTCCGTCTCGTCGGCCGTGGCGGTGAAGTCCCACGTCTTGGTGTCCCACTTCATCTCCTTCACGCTCTTCCCGGCGATCTCGACCTTGAACGACCCCTGTTGGCCGGCGGCCTGCACGCCGAGCGACTTATCGGCCTTCGTGGTGTTATGCGAATTGACCGAGAGGGCGAACGTGACGCGGTACTTCTGGCCCTTCCTGGTCTTGATTTTCTGCATGACGCCGCCCAAGCCGGGCGAGCCGTGCAGGTCGAGGCTGCGGTTGCCGTCGGCCGAGGCCCAGTGGGCCTTGCCGATCAAGTCGATCTGGCCGCGCGTGACGACCCAGCCCTTTATCGCGTCCGAGCCTTTGTCAAGCGGCTTGTAGATGTCGTCCGGGATGTCCGGCCCGTCCTCGAAGCTGCCGTTGACGACCAAGTTCGTCTTGTCGTCCTTCAAGGCCGGGGCGGCGACCGCGGCCCAAGCGGTCAGGGTGACGGCCGCGGCGATGGCGACAAACGATAATTTCACGGGGGTCTCCTTGGCCCGGGTTAATCCCTTTATACGCAGCGGCCGGGTACAACCACCGATTCTGGGTCGGGTGTGACTCTCGGAAGCCCCCAGAGAATCTGGTTGTACCGCGGCGGCCGACGCGGTTCAAATCCCTTGCCCCCGACCCCCAGTCGGCGATAATCGAGTCAGTAAGGCGGGTTCAGGAGAATAGAACTGACGATGACGCTGGAACAGTACGGCATTGACCGCCTCTCCGAAGCGGACCGTCTGGAGTTGATCGGCCTCATTTGGGACAGTCTCGACCCGCCGCTCACACCGATCCCGGAGTCGCACCAGCGAATTTTGGAAGAGCGTATTGCCGCCGCGGACGCCAACCCGGGCGCCGGCATTCCGCTGGAAGAATTCAAAGCCAAGTTTTTGGGCAAGTCTTAGAGCGGAGTTCAGAATGGTGTAGCGGTTTTCGCGTGGGTGCCGGCGTTTTACCTCACCCC
>JAYUGD010001176.1:0-2852 GCA_043767785.1 Zavarzinella sp.
ACCTTGAGTTCGCTGATCTTGACCTTGGCGTTCTGCTCCTTCAACTTGTCCAGGTTGGTCGCCTGGAACTTGAAGCGGTCCGCTTCGTTGCGGCGGTCCTTGCGCTTCTCGGCGATTTCGCGGGCGGTGGCAACGTCGTCCACGACGTAGAACGGGTCGTCGGCGTCCGGCACGTCGTCCAGGCCGATGAACTTGACCGGCGTACTAGGACCGGCCTCGTCGAGCGAGCGCCCGAGGTCGTCGTACATGGCTCGGACGCGGCCATACGTCGAACCGCACAGGACCGTATCGCCCTTGCGAAGGGTGCCGTTGCGGACCAGCAGCGTGGCCATGACGCCCTTGGATTCTTCCTTGTACGCTTCGAGACACGTGCCCGAACCGGGTTGGGTCGGGTCGGCCTTGAGGTCTTTCAGTTCAGCAAGCAACGCGATGCTGTCGAGGAGTTCGCCGATGCCGACGCCCGTGACGGCACTGGTGAAGATGACCGGCACTTCGCCGCCCATGTCTTCGGGAACGAGTTCGAGGTCGTACAGGCGGTTCTTGACCTTCTCCGGCTGGGCGCCGGGGAGATCGACCTTGTTAATCGCCACGATGATGTCCACGCCGGCGGCCTTGGCGTGGCTGACCGCTTCCTGCGTTTGCGGCATGATGCCGTCGGTGGCGGAAACGACGATCACGGCGATGTCCGTGACGTTCGCACCCCGCGCCCGCATCTTGGTAAACGCTTCGTGGCCCGGCGTGTCGAGGAAGGTCGTGAACTTGCCTTCCTTTTCCACCCGCCACGCCCGCAGCACTTGCGTGATGCCGCCGGTTTCGGTCGAGACGACATCCGACGCCAGACCGTATTGTTGACGAATCTTGTCCAGCAATGACGTTTTGCCGTGGTCCACGTGGCCCATGATCGTGACGATCGGGGAGCGATGAACCTGTTTCTCGGTATCGCCCTTGCGGAACTCGTGGTCGCGGATCAAATCCTTTTCCGCATCGGCTTGCTTCTTCGGCACCAACTCGATGTTCTTCTCAATCGCAATCAACCCCGCCGTGTCGAAATCGACCGGCGAGTTGATGGTGTACAACGACGTGGTCAAGTTCTTTAACTTGAGGATCAACTCGCCGACCTTCATCCCGATCGTTTCGGACATGGTCCGGACCGTGATCGGCAGGGCGATTTCGATCTTGCCGCCCGTGACGATCTTGGGTGGCTTGACGTGTTGCTTGCCGCGATGCTTCTTGATCCGCGAACCGAAGCTCGTGTCAATCGTATCAACGCGACCCCCCGGCCCGATGATGATCGAGGCGCGGTTGGTGTTCGGCTGGCGCTCGCGGCCCTTTTCTTGCCGCTTGGCGTGGCGTTGGTCCCGCCCAGGAACCGCCGCGCCGCCGGGGCCACCAGTCTTTTTGCGGTCGTCGTCTTCCGGGCCGTTGGACCCGTCGGTGCCTTCACCGATCGGCGCCGGGAAACCGGGACGGGCTGCGGGCCGACCCGGCGCGCCGGGGACGGCGGGGCCTTTGTTCTGGACGGTCGGCGCGGGCGCGGTCGTCTGGTGATGAACGTCCGCGATGTTCAGCTTGCCGCCGCGTTGCTGCTCGATTTGCCGGAGCCGTTGAATCTGCTCCGAACTCAGCTTGACCGTTTTCGGTGCGCCGGGAGGTCCGGGCTTGGGCGGATTCGGACCGCCGGGTCGTTGCCCCGATCCCGGCGCGCCGCCTGGCCCACCGGGGTTGCCTTGGCCACCTTGTGGACGGCCGGCAAAGGAGTGTCCGCCCGGTCGCTGAGGCGGGCCGGGGTTGGGGGCCGGGCGTCCGGAGGGACCACCGGGGCCGGTTCGCGGGCCGGATGGCCCCATCGAATTTGGCCGCTGGCCACCCATGTGAGGACCGGGATTGCGTTGCGGCATTGGTCCACCCGATTGGGGCGGACGCGGGGCACCAAGGTTCGGCGGTGACGCAGACTGGCCGACGTTGGGCGCCACGGGCCGGGGTGGTGTGGCCGCAGGCGAGACAACCGCTGGTGCAGTCGTGACGGGGGCCACAGCCGCGATCGGCTGAGGCGGCACCGGCAGTTCTGGCGTGGCTTCCACGACAACAGGCGGTGTAACGGGTTTAACCGGCGTGAGGCTTGGCACAACGGGTCGAACCGGGGTCAAGGTCTGGGGCCGTGCGTTTAAGTTTTGCGGCCGCCCGACACCCGTGTTCGGGTTTTGCGAACGGTTCGGCAACCGGGGAACCAACGGGGTTGCTTCAGCCGACGGTTGCGGAACCGATTCGGCTTCGGCCACGGTCTCAGGCACTTCCGGAACAACGTCCACAATAACCGGGGCTTCGACTCGCGCAACGGGAGCGTGCTTGGCCGGCTTCGGGTGGTGGACTTCGGGCGTCGCAGGAACTTCCGCGACCGATGGCGTAACAACCGTAGCCGCAGGCGAGTGTTCCGCAACCGGGGCCGTGACAACGGCTGGCGTCGGCGTCGGTGCAACGACTACCGGCTTAGATGGCAGTGGCTTGGGCTTGGCGATCGTCGGAATTTTCGTGTCGATCTTGTTCGGAATTGACGGCTTACTGGACGGGGCGGAGGTAGCAGGCGTGCGCGCTTTCGGCCCCTTCTTGTGCCGATCCCGGACGGCGTCCGCTTGATCGGGATCGAGTGCCTTTAACTGGCTCGTGATTTGACTGTAGCCAAGCTCTTTACAAAACTCGATGACGGTCTTGGAATCAATATCCAACTCGGTGGCCAGCGCGTACACCCGCAGTTTGGCGGTGGCGGTCGCCTTGGCGTCCTTGGATTCTTTCGGCTCTTTAGTCTGCGACAAGCAAAGCTCCTTGGGATACTATCCCCACACCCCCCTTCTCAC
>JAYUGD010001177.1:0-2849 GCA_043767785.1 Zavarzinella sp.
GTCATCACAGTGATGGAGACATTCTTGCTCCCCTCTCCGCTTCGGAGAGGGGGCTGGGGGGTGAGGTAAGCGACGCCAGCTCACTCACGGACGCGACACCGCTCTGAACTCCGCTCTAGGGGGTAAGGTTGAACTTCGGCGCCCAGGACGGCCACAACATTCCTATTCTGATCTGTAATTCAAATGCCGCGCTCTCGGCCGGCGAACAACCACCCAGCCGCGCCGGTTCCCGGTCTTTGGAGTGTCGTGCCATGTCGATCCGCGGCAGCCTCCTTTCGTTCGGCCTTCACTACGGCTTCAACGAGTCGGCCGACAAACTCATCAAGTGGGCCGAGACGCATTTCACCGACCATAGCCGCGGCCTCCCGGCGGCGCTGGCGAAGGCGAACGACCGGGCGTGGGAGGCCGTCGGGCTGGCCTTGGCCGGGGAGTCGCTGTTCGGCTGGGTGAAGGACGTGTTCCGCAACGCCGACATGAAAGGCGTCCGCGACCAGATCAAACAATTCCTCGACGCGACGCCGACCGGCTTGGAAGCCGCCGACCCCGACGCTCGCGTGAAGGCGGCCGAAGAGTGGAGCCGTCTGCGCAAGGCCGGCCGCTTCGCCTTGGTCCGGATGCCGCCCGCCGAAGTCGCCCGTCGCGTCGGCTCGATGGCCCGCCACGGCGACCCGGCCCGGCTGACGGCCGACGCTCACCGGGCCGTGCGGGAAGAGGCCGAAGCCCTTCGCACCGACGCCCCGCATCTGGCCGATTTGTTGACCGCCGCCCCGGCCGACGGCGCTCCCCTGCTGGCGTCCGCGTTCGCGTTCTTCTTCCGCCGCGAAGTGGAGACCACCCCCGAACTCGCCGCCGGGCTGACGTTCGACTATTTGCGGCAAATCAGCCTGAAACAGGAACAGGGGCTGGAACTGTTGAACCTCCGCACGGAGGGGATTCTCGACCAACTCGACGTGCTGTTTGATGCGTTGGAAAAGTCGTTCGCCGCCCTTGGCGAGAAAGTGGACGATATCCGCGGGAAACTCGATCAACTCATCGACAAGTTTGACGTGGCGACGCGGGCCACCGACCCGCTCAAGGTGAGCGTCACGAACGAGCGCGAGTTGGCCCAATTGCGGCAGTGGCGGGACGAACTGAGAAAGTTACCGCCGGGGTTGCTCGGGTCGGCCGACTGGTCAAAGCTCGGGGACGCGCTGGCGGCCGGCGGGTTGTTCGGGGACGCCCAAGCGGCCCATAAAGCGGCCGCGCGAGTCGCGACGGACCGGGCGGCCGAGGCCGAGGCCGAGTTCAAGACATACCGGGACGCCTGCGAACAAGAGAAGTGGGCCGACGCCCTTTCGGCGCTGGTGCGGGCCGCCGAGTTGGACCCGGCCCGGTTTGCCCCGTTCCCACTAAACCGCTACGAACCCATCGCCATCATCGGGGCCGGCGGGTTCGGCACGGTGATCCGGTGCCGGCAGCGGTTGGCCAAGGGCCGCGAGGTCGCGGTCAAAACATTCCACGCGGCCGACTTGGGCCGGGACGTGAACGACGTGTTCGCCGAGGCCCACACGCTCTCCGAACTGGCGGCCCCCGGCTTCGTGAAAGCGCTGCTCTGGGAGTACGCCGACGCGGCCGAGAGTCGACCGTATCTGGTGATGGACTACTTCCCCGGCGTCAGCCTCGCCGCCTACGTGAAACAACACGGCCGGCTGTCGGTCACGGACTTCGTGGCGGTCGCCCGCCAGGTGGCCGAGGCGATGGCGGCGGCCCATGCCTCGAACGTCCTGCACCGCGATCTGAAGCCGGGGAACATCCTCGTCCTCCCCGCCGCAGGCCGGTGGGACGTGCGCGTGATCGACTTCGGGCTGGCCGTCCGCATCGCGGCCGTCCAAGCAAGCATCAGCACATCGCTCCCGCAGCGGACCCGGCGGGACCAGAGTTTCGCCGGCACGCTGGAGTACGCCAGTCCCGAGCAAAAAGGCTTGGTCGTGGCCGAAGTCGGCCCCCGGTCGGACGTATACAGCTTCGGCAAGACGATGTTGGAAGCCCTGCTCGGCACGACCGAGCCGGTGACGGACGATTGGGACGAGATCGCCGTCGAGCCGCGTGAGCCGCTGAAACGGCTGTTGGAAAAGTGCGTCGTGCGTGACCCGGCCCGGCGTCACGCGGGGTTCGCGGCGATTGCCGAGGCCTTGGCCGCGTTCGACCCGACGGCGCTGACCAACCGGGAGCGATTGGAACGCGAGGCGGCCGAGAAGTCCCGGATCGCGGCCGAACGGTTGGCCCAAGAAGAACGCAAGAAGCGCGTGGCGGCAGAGGCCGAGCGCAAAACTGACCCAAAAGCCGGTGAAGTACGGGAGTTCGAGATCGCCACAGACGTGAGGATGAAGTTCTGCTGGATTCCGGCAGGGGAGGCCCAGTTGGGATCGACGCAGGCGGAACGGCAGGCCGTGCTAAAGCAACTGATCGCCGCGAACGTGGTGAAGGATGGCAAAGAACCGGAATGGCTCTCCAGTGAAGCGGAAGGTTTGCGGGGGAAGTTCAAGACGAAGGGATTTTGGCTTGGGAAGTACGAAGTGACGCAAGCGGAATGGGAAGGGGTAATGGGGAGCAACCCGAGCAAGTTCAAGGGGGCGAGATTGCCGGTGGAGTACGTGAGTTGGGATGACTGCCAAGAGTTCATCGAGAAGTGCGGGGTGACGGGTCTGACGGTGAAGTTGCCGCACGAGGATGAGTG
Source organism: Zavarzinella sp. (assembly GCA_043767785.1). Classification (GTDB taxonomy): domain Bacteria; phylum Planctomycetota; class Planctomycetia; order Gemmatales; family Gemmataceae; genus Zavarzinella. The sequence continues at coordinate 2,717 of JAYUGD010001177.1, forward strand.
GGAGTATGCGTGCCGAGGGGGCAAAGGAAACAAGCAAGCGTTCTACTGGGGCGACGTGCTGAACGGCGACAAGGCGAACTGCGACGGAAATTACCCATATGGTACGACGACCAAAGGCGATTGCAAGGAGAAA
>JAYUGD010001178.1:0-7963 GCA_043767785.1 Zavarzinella sp.
CTGGACATCACCGAACATTTGGGGGTTTACTGGCGACTGGTGGCAAGACCAACTGGCGACAGCCCCGTTTGTGGCACCACCAGAGATGTGGAAGCTCAATTACTGGGTCATGAGTCAACGCGCGGGCAGCATCACCTATTTGCTATTCGCCGCCGGGTTCGGGTTGGTGGTGCTGGCGCTGTTTCGTTGGCTGTGTGATCACTGCGGTTGGCGGTGGGCATACCTCGACCTACTCGGGCGTCATGCGTTGGCGGGGTACATCATTCACAGCATGGTCGAAGAAGCTGTGAAGCCGTTCGTGCCCAAGGATTCGCCGGGCTGGTACGTGGTGCTGGCAATCGGCGTCTACCTCGGCATCGTGACCCTCTTCCTTCGGCATCTCGATCGCAATCGGCTCTTCTTGAAACTCTGAGCGTCTGAAATCGTAATCGACAGTCTCGGCAGGATCGGTCGGCTTCAACTTCTGCGAACCCGGTTGACTTGCTTCCTGTCTGCTTCTAAAACAGCGAAAGCAAAGCGTGCGTTAACGACATCTCAATGCACACTGTCTCTGTTGCTCGAAGTGGAAGCCGAAGTAGCGGAATTGGCAGACGCGCTAGATTCAGATGATGAAGAAGATTTCCTGAAAATCACATAAAATAAGCACTTTTCGCAACGCACCTCGCACCAATCTTAGAACCTGATAAGATTTTGGTAAGACCCCCGACCTGACGTTGGGAACACACCAACCGCCGGGCGACGCTGTGGCGACTCTCCAACTCCGTGGCAACAACTACCGCGTACTCTTCCAATACAACGGGAAGCAACACTCCTACGGCCTCGGGCCACTCACGCGGAAATTGGCCGACGCCAAAGCCGCTCGGGTGGACGAATTGCTGACCCTCGTCAAGAACGGGGTACCTTGAAGTCCCTCCCGACGAGGCCATCGTCGAGTTCCTCAAGCGGGACGGAAAGGCTGCAACGCAGTCCCCAACATCGCCGCCACCGGAACGTCCCAAACTGACGCTTGGTCATCTGCACAGCGAGTACGTAACCGCTCACAGAGGCTCACTCGCGTCGAACACGCTCGGCGTGATTGAAATCCACTTCAAGCACCTGAAAGAGACGTTCGGAGATTCCTTCGTGGTCGAGGCCCTTGAACTCGGGGATCTCCAACGACACGTCAAGCGGAGGGAGCAGACGCAGAACTCCCGTGGCAAGTTCCTCAGTGCGGTGACCGTCCAAAAGGATCTGGTGACCCTCCGCGTCGCGTGGCGATGGGCGGTCGAGGGGAAGCTCATCGTCGGAACGTTCCCGCGCATGAAGAGCGTCCGGTTCAAGCCGACCGAGTACAAGTTGCCGTTCATGACATACGCCGAGGTCGAGCGACAACTGGCTCAGGGTGGTGATGCCGAGAAGCTCTGGGAGTGTCTCTACCTGGAACCTCCCGAACTCAACGAACTCTTGGAGCACATCCGGTCCCGGACCACTGCACCCCGGTGGCTTTACCCGATGGCGTGCTTGGCGGCCTTTACCGGGGTCCGACGCAGCGACTTGATTCGGGCGGAAGTCGGTGACCTCGACCTGAACGCGATGGTCTTCACCGTCCGCGAGAAGAAACGCAAGAAAGGGGTGGCGACGACCCGACGGGTTCCGATTGCCAAGCCGCTGGTGAGCGTCTTGAAAGACTGGCTGGCGAAGCGACCGACCGGCGTCCCATTCTTGTTCGCGGAGTCGGGAGCACGACCCCGGAGCCGCACCCGGAGCAAAACCACTTGCCACAAAACCGGGGAGCACGGCCGTGGGTCGAACGTCACGGGTCGAGAGGCGGTCCCCTGTTCCGGCGTCACACCCGACGCCGCTAGTCACCATCTCGACCGCGTACTCGCAGCCTCTGAGAAATGGACGCACCTCAAAGGCTGGCACGTTCTGCGACACTCTTTTATCTCGGCTTGTGCTAACAAAGGGGTCGATCAGCGGGTGATTGATTCGTGGGTCGGGCACGCCACGGACGAGCAGCGGATGCGGTATCGCCACCTCTACCCGTCCACGCAACAGGCGGCGATCGACAGTGTGTTTGGGTGAAGCGTGAGTAAGTGTCTAGCTGAGATTTGGAACACGTTCCTTCACAACGCATTCTCAAGCATCCGGTTGCAACCGGATGCGGTACTTCGTCCCTTCCGACTTGAGCCACTGCTCGAAACTGGCGACCCGGTTTTCGTCGGCGGCGAGGCTCGCTACGAACATGGTCCGTCCCTCGTCGGTGAGCACTTCGGCGAAGAGTCGAAGCCGATCTTCTTCCAACGCTCGAAATTCTTGGAACGCCTGAAACGCAACAGGTTGCGTTTTGGGAAGCCGGTCTAGGGTTACCCTCAACCGCATTCGTAACGTCAACTCCCGTTCGTCCTGGGCCGTTTTTGAGGCATCAGGGCGACGGACACCTGTCTCAGATCGTTGTTTCTTGGCCGCTTCGACCTTGAGGAAGGCTTCCGGCGGTCCGAACTCGTGGTCGATGGCGGTCGCCAGCCACGCGCCCGGCGTCGTGCGGATTTTGGCAAACGGCAGGTACGACAAGCACCGCTTGCAAACGTCCGGCTTCTCGGCGGCCAGCCGTTCGGCGGCTCGCCGACTCACCCCGTGCCCCACCAATTCCGAAATCAAGCCAGCAGCAGCACCCGGTTCCCCTGCTGCTGCTGTTTCTTGATCTGTTTCTTGATCTGTTTCTTGTGGGGCCAATTTTTGGCCTACCTCGGCGTGTTTTTCTGGCCTACCCCCGGCCAATTTCTGGCCCACGTAGGCCAAATTCTGGCCTACGTCGGGTACTTCGTCCGGCTCGCCGTCGTCACCGGGCAACGTCGCGTACAGGTTCAATCGGTACGTGCTCTCGTTCGCCTCGCGGCGGTCCGCGACGACGTTCGCCGTGCGGATGAGCAACCCCTTTTCGATCAGCGACACGCACGCCGCCTTGACCCCCGACCGGGACAGACCCGTGCCGCGATCGACGACCCGACCGTCGCGGCGGCGGATGCCGTGGGCCAGTTGGTTCAGGCTGATGGTGTCGGAATCTTTGCCGAATCCGTAGGTTCGGCGCGCCACGTAGAGCAAGACCTTGAACTCCGAGCCGGACAGTTCGCCCATCCAGTGATCGAGGATCACGTCGGGAACTTGCGTGCTGTTCGGGATGAGTGACCGTGCCATAGCCGTTACGTGCGGGCCTTGAGTACCTTGTCGAAGTGCGTTTTCAGGGCGTCGGTGATGATCTCTTGCTTGGCCCGCCCGGTCAACGTGGCGACCCAGCCGAGCCGCTCCCAGACTTCCGTCGGAATCTTCACCGTCGAGACCGTGAACGGCCCCTTGCGAACGTCGGCGGTGTACGGCTGCCGGAGCATCGCCCAGACGGCGTCCGCCATCGGGTTCGACGAGACTTCGTCGGCGTCCGGCTCCGTGGGCCGTGAGCGGCTACTTCGCTTCAACGTTGGCTTCTGCGCCACTGTCCGCGTATCCGCGCTACTTTCTTCGCCGTCGCGTTGGCGCCTCGGCTTTGGCGTTGGCTTCTGCGCTCCAGTTGGCGTATTCGCGTTACCTTCATCGTTGTCGCGTTTGCTACCACGCTCGCTACTCGGCTGATGCGCGACCGCGCTACTTTCTGCGCTACTGTTAGCGTTGGTTGGTCCGTTTTCAGGCCGGTCGAGGTCTTGCAAGTCGCGCATGGCCGCGAGCGGATTGTTCGGGTACGCCAAGCTGGCCGTTTTTCGTGTCATAGTCCTCCCAAGGTCAAACTGCGTTACGCGGCGATTGGCAGATTCCACCCCTTGAACGAGAGGTCGGCGAGCGCCAGCTTCAAACTCTCGTCATCGACGATGCGCCGCCCGAGGGTCGCCGCGTTCAACATCGCCGAGTCGCACAGCACGCACAGGTCGCGCGGAACGCCGTTGGTGGCGTTGTAGAGTTGCTTGTGGACGGGCGCGGGGAAGATGCGGTCGAAGTCGCTCCCGGCGATCGACACCCGGTGCCGCAACAGGTCGAGGGCCTCGTCGAGGGTGAGCGGGTTGAGAGTGGTGCCCCCGGCGATTCTCGACCGCAGCGCGGGTTTCTGGGCGAGTTTGAACTCGAAGTTGGGCTGGGCGAGCAGAACGACCTGGACGAGCTTCGACGTTTGGCTCTGCTCGTTGGCGATCGCCTGGAGCGTGTCGAGGTTGGCGGGGTAAATCGTCTGGGCCTCGTCGATGAGCAGGACGACGGTGCGGTTCGCCCGGTACTGCTCGACCAGGAACGCCCGCAGGGTGGCCTTGAGGTCGAGCAGGTTCCGCACCGTCGGCAACCCCAGGGACGCCAACACCAATCGAAGAAACGCGGCGGGGGTTCGCGGCGAGGGGTCGGTGATGTGGGCCGCGACGAACCGGCCCGGCTCGGACCGCCAGCGGTTCAGGGTGAGGTGCGAGATGGTCGTCTTGCCGGTGCCGATTTCACCCATCAAGAGAAAAAGTCCCCGGCGTTCCTCGGTGTAGTAGGCGATCTTCGCCAGGGCTTGGCGGTGCTCGCGGGTGGCGAACGCGAAGTTCGGGTCGGGCGTGGTTGCAAACGGGGCCTGCGACAAGCCGAAATGAGCGAGATAGTCAGCCGCCATGTTCCTCCGGGATCCTGTTACCAGGGTTCATCATGAACCCTGGCCGCAAGGTAGCGCACGTTCCACCGCCTCGCAATTCCCAAACTGCTTCCGGCATCAAACGAGAGAGCACATGCGTCTGCGAATTGGTTCGGGATCGCGATGAATCGTGCCGACCTCCGTTACGTCGGTAAGGGGAGAAGCCTGAATGAAAAAGACGCTGACGCTTGTTGCAAGGGAAGGGGCCAGCCGGGGCAAGGTGTGGAACGAATGAGGGCAGGTGCTACGGGTAACGGTGCTGAAGAACAAGGCGGCGGTGACGGCGTACTTCGCGGCGGGACGGGGCGACTACTACGCCGAAGGGACGGACGAGGTCGTGGGCCGGTGGGGCGGCGAGGCCGCCGAACGACTGGGCCTGGAGGGAACCGTTCGCAAGGACGAGTTCGAGAGGCTGTGTCGGAACGAGCGGCCAAAAACAGGAGGGCCGCTGACGCCGCGAACCGACCGGGATCGGCGGGTCGGGTTCGACCTCACGTTCAGTTGCCCGAAATCGGTCAGCGTACTGGTCGGGTTGACCCAATCCCCGGAGATCCTCGAAGCGTTTCGCGCCGCCGTGGACGAGACGATGCGGGAACTCGAAGCCTTCGCCGAAACACGGGTACGGCGCGGTCGAACCGACGGCCTGCGGCGGACCGGGAACCTGCTCTGGGCGGCGTTCGATCACGACACGTCGCGTCCCGTCGATGGCTACCCCGACATGCACGCGCACTGTCACGTGGTGGCGTTTAACCTGACGTGGGACCCGGTCGAACACCGCCTCAAGGCCCTCGACCTGGGCGAAATCAAAAGGAGAGCACCGTACTTTGAAGCGGGCTTTCACGCGCGGCTCGCTCTGCGGTTGCGTGCGCTCGGGTTCGACATTGCGCCAAGCTTGAGCGGCTGGGAAGTCGCCGGAATCCCGTACCGGGTTCTTGACGCATTTTCCCGTCGAACCGAACAGATCGAACGCCGCGCGAACGAACTGGGCATTACGGACGCGAAGGAAAAAGACGCACTCGGGGCGAAGACGCGGGAACGGAAGCAGGCCACGCTCACGGCGGACGAGTTGCGGGCGAAGTGGTGGTCGGTCTTGAGTGCCGACGAGCGACGAGCAATTTACGCAGTCCATTCTCGTGAAGTCTTCCTCGCTCCGTTGGATCCCGATGCCGCACGAAAAGCAATTGAATTTGCGGCGGGTCACGTGTTTGAACGGCAGTCGGTCGTCCCGCTGGAAACGCTCCTCGCCCACGCCCTCAAGCACGGCGTCGGACAGGTCGGCCTCGAAGAATTGAAACGTCAACTTTCGTTCTCTGACCTCCTCCTCCGGGAAGGCGACGGAACCGTTATGGTGACTTCCCGAGAGGTGCTCCTCGAAGAAGCGAGGATGATCGCCTTCGCTCGGGACGGGCGGGGCGTGGTCCCGCCGGTGACGCGGACCGCTTGGAATTTTCGTGACCTCAAGTTGTCCGCCGAGCAGCGGGCCGTCGTTCGGCACGTCGTCGAAAGTCGGGACCGCGTCATCCTGGTGCGGGGCGTTGCCGGGAGCGGCAAGACGACATTGATGCGAGAAGCGGTCGCGGCCATTGAAGCCCACGGCCTTCGCGTGGCGGCACTCGCACCGTCGGCGGAGGCGAGTCGAGGCGTCCTCCGAAGTGAGGAGCTTACTTCAGCAGAAACCGTCGCGCGGTTCCTGGTCGATGAAACGCTTCAGAAATCCGCCCGTCGGCAAATCATCTGGGTCGATGAGGCCGGGTTGCTTGGTTCGCGGACGGTGGCGAAACTCTTCGCTGTCGCGGCGGCCCTCCAGGCCCGCGTGGTCTTGGGCGGCGACGAACACCAACACGCATCCGTCGAGCGCGGGTCGGTCCTACGGCTGTTGCAAACCGAGGCGGGTCTCGCACCGGCGACGGTGTCCACCATCCGTCGGCAGTCGGGCGCATACCGCGACGCGGTGGACCGCCTGAGTCGCGGTCACACGCTGGACGGCTTCGACCGGCTCGACCGACTCGGCTGGGTGCGGGAAGTCGCCGACGGCGAGCGGGAAGCCCGACTCGCGGCGGATTACTTGCGCGCGACTCGGGAAAAGAAAACGGCACTGATCGTCAGTCCCACTCACGCGGAGGGCCGCAAGATCACGGCAGCGGTTCGGGAGGCGCTTCGCGCGAAGGGGTTCCTTGCAAACGACGAGCAATTGTTGACCCGATACGAGTCGCGCGGGCTGACCGAGGCCGAACGGGGCCACGCGATCTGCTACCGCTCTGGCGACGTAATCGAATTCCATTTCAACGCGCCCGCGTTTACCAAGGGGAGTCGGTACACGGTGGCGAAAGTCGGGCGGACCTCGATCATCGTCAGAGATACGGTGGGCATGGACCGCGTTCTTCCGCTGGCTCTTGCCGCCAAGTTTGACGTGTTTTCGGCATCCGAGATTTCGCTGGCGGTCGGCGACAAGGTTCGGATCACGCGGAACGGGAAATCGACGACCCGTTCGCACCGTCTGGAGAACGGAACGGTTCACACCGTGACGGGTTTCACCCCGTCCAACAACATCCGCCTCCAGTCGGGCGCGGTGGTTTCAAAAAGTTACGCCCATCTCGGGTACGGCTACTGCGTCACGTCCCACGCGGCCCAGGGCAAAACCGTCGATCGCGTCTTCATCGCTCAGGCCAGCGAATCGTTTCCGGCGACGAGCCGCGAGCAGTTCTACGTGTCGGCGTCGCGCGCCCGCGAGTCGCTCACCGTCTACACCGACGACAAGGCGGGCCTCCGGCTGGCCATTCAACACACCGACCCCAGAGTGACAGCTACCGAACTGCTGCGACCGTCGGCGAATCACCCGGCGTGGGTGGCGTCGGTGAAGCGCCGCGTTCGGTCGGTTCAGAGTCTCGTCAGCCGTGGCGATGTTCACACGAATGGCGAACGGCCAAGAGAACAGGGAATGGCCCGATGAGTAACGTCTTGCAAATCCCCGACCCGCCGAAGTTTGAGCCGCTCGAAGGCTACCAAGCGTTCGGCCTCACCCCGACCTTCGGGGACGTGTTCATGCTCGAAGTGCGTCTAAAAACCGGCAGACGAATTGGGCTGCCGTACCCGTGGCTCGGCGAAGTGCTGTACGACCCGCCGCGACTCGCGCTGACGTTTACGACGGGTACCACGGTGGTCCTGGAGGGCAACAACCTCGGCGAACTGTTCGAGTCGCTGTTGCGTCACCAAGCCGTGTTCGTCCAAGAAGCCGACCGCCCCACCACCGAACTCGTGTCGCATTCGATGCCGGTGATTGAATCGATCGAAGTCTCCTCGGGCGGTCAACCGCCGCCGTAAACGCGCGACTCTCGGAGG
>JAYUGD010001179.1:0-2843 GCA_043767785.1 Zavarzinella sp.
CTTTCAAAACGGGCTGACCGCGAAAGGCAACCTAACCCCCTAACCCCCTTCCCTAAGAGGGAAGGGGGAACCGATCCGGGGTCAGCGGTTTAGCGCGAATTCACTGGAGTTCAACAGCACCCACATCACGTCGGCGTAGGCCTGGCGCGGGTCGGTCTGCTTGGTGATCATGTCTTTCATCTTCTTCTGCTCGTCGGCAGTCGGCCGGCGGGACAGCGTGCCGAGGTACAGTTTCTCGACGGCCTTGTCCGGGGTCGTCGTCGGGCGGGCCACTTCCGCGATGCGGTTGGCGGCCGACAATAGCCGGCCGCTGGCCATCAGCGGGCTGTTCATCAGCCGCAGGGCCTGCGGGATGCCGGCCTCGTAGTCGGTCGGCTTGGCGTTGTCCGACCCCATGAAGAACAGGGCGAACTGGTCCCGCATTCCCTGCGGCCCGCCCTTCGGGGCGGGGGCCTTCATACCATCCTTCTTGCCGGCGGCCGGGGCGCCGATGACGCTGGTGAGGCTGTCGAACAGTTGCTCGGCCGTCAGCACCTTGATGCCCTGGTGGCTGAACATCGTCTTGTCGTCCCGGTTGTCGCCCGTCGGCTTACTGCTGCGCTGGTAGGCCTGCGAGTTGCAGATGCCGCGAATGGTCTGCTTCACGTCGAAGCCGCCGGCCCCGAATTCCTTGGACAGGGCGGCCAGCAGTTCCGGGTGCGTGGGGACGTTCTCTTCGCTCAGGTCGTCCACCGGATTCACGAAGCCGCGGCCGAAGTATTGACTCCAGAGGCGGTTCACGAACGCCTTGGCGAAGAACGGGTTCTGCGGGGTGCAAATCCACTGGGCGAGGGCCGGGCGGTACGGCTCGGCGCTGTTCAACTTCACCTGGTCGGCCCCGAGGTACTTCGGGGCCGTGCTCTTGGCCGCTTCGGGCAGGGCGTTGATCTTGCGGTTCACCCGGCCGTCTTCGCTCACCGAGATCGTGCCGCCGTCCTTCGCCGCCCGCGGGTTGCTGACGTTGACCTTGTAGAAGAACTGGGCGAGACCCCAGTACTCGGCCTGCTTCCAGTGGGTGAACGGGTGGTTGTGGCACTGGGCGCACTGGATCTGCACGCCGAGGAAGAGCTTGCCGACGCTGTCGGTCATCTTGTCCACGCCGCGGTTGGCCATCGCGTAGCCGACGGCCCCGTTCTTGTCGTAGTCGCCGGTGGCCGTCATCAACTCGTAGGCCATCGTGTCCCAGTGCATGTTCTGGTTGAACTTCTCGGCCAGCCACTCCCGCATGGGGGCCTTGGCGACGAAGCGGTTGTCGGAGTCGATGGGATACATCAGCGTGGCCCAGATGTCGGCCATGTGCTTGCCGTACTCCGGGGCGGCCAGTAGTTCGTCGATCAGCTTGGCCCGCTTGTCCGGGGAGCGGTCGTCGAGGAAGGCCGTGGCCCGTTCGACGCTCGGGATGACCCCGGTAATGTCGAGGCTGACCCGGCGCAGAAACTCGGCGTCCGACGTCTGGGACGACGGCTGAATCTTGGCGGCTTGCAGCGTCTTGTCGATGCCCGTGTCGATCAGCTTGGCGAGGTCGGCCGTCGCCATCGGCTTCGCCGGGGCGGCCGGCGGCGTCTTGGCGATGACCACGGCCTTGCCGCCGTCCTTCGGCTCCGGCGGCTTCTCGACCTCGGTCTTCTTCTTGGCTTCCAGCAGCTTCGCCAACCGGGCCTTCTTCTTATCGGCCTTGGCGTCGCCATCGGCGGCGTTCGTGGCGGCCGTCGAGACGAGCAGGCCGACGCCGATGGTCAAGGTCAGGCCGGCGAGGGTTTTTCGGATCCACATATACTCAACTCCGGGGCTGGATACCGAATGAAACACACCAGCTAAGGGAAAGTTTCACTCCGTTTGGGCGGTCTGTCCAGTGAATTACCCAAATTCGGACGCTTGTGAGAGTTTAATGAGCGAAGATCGGCCGGCTGGCGAAACGGTGATCCGCGTCGGCGAACGCAAAGATGCCGCCACCATCGCCGATTTTAACCGACGAATGGCGTGGGAAACGGAACACAAGGTGCTAGTTGGGCCGACCGTCTCCCGGGGCGTGGCCCGCGTTTTTGAAGACCCGACGAAGGGTTTTTACCTCGTCGCCGAGACGGCCGGCGAAGTCGTCGGCCAACTGATGGTGACGTTCGAGTGGAGCGACTGGCGCGACGGCTGGTTCTGGTGGATCCAAAGCGTCTACGTGCGGGAAGACTGCCGCCGGCAAGGGTTATTTCGCCGACTGATGACGGCCGTGATCGATCGGGCCAAGGACGCCGGCGATGTCGTGGGAATCCGGCTCTACGTGGAGCGGGACAACGAAAAGGCGTTGGCTACATATCGCGGGCTTGGGATGCACGACGCGGGGTATGCGGTGCAGGAGTTGATGCTTCCGGGCGGGCGATGACGGATAACCCGGAGAATACGACACGCCCGGAGCAAGCCGTTGATTTATCGCTGCCGCAGTTGTCAGTACGAAGAGCCGCGCGGGTGCTTGCCGACGATGACGTGCGGCATGTACCTGATGTTTTTGATGATCGTGTCGTTGGGATGCATGATCGCGGCCGTCCACAGTTTCAGAATGTGGCTCGGGAATGTACCGGCCCCGGTTGACCGGGCCGGTCCCCCGTGGTGGTTCTTTGTCATTTCGATCCCAGTGAGTTTTGCCCTCGCGCTGGGCGGGGCCGCGATTCTTGATGCCGTATTGACACGAATCGAATATGTGGCGTTCTTCCGGCGAAAGTGCCCCGTCTGCGGCGGCCGCCGGTGGTCACGGGGCTTTACGCGCGGGTTCGGGTTGTAGGCCGAACCACCTCCCGGGGTTCGCAAAGCCTCAC
>JAYUGD010001180.1:0-2842 GCA_043767785.1 Zavarzinella sp.
TGGACGCATGGGGAGCTTCCTTGTTCAAGTCCTTGTGAAACTTGAGTTTAGGATCTCCCCGGCGTCATTTTCCACTCGGTGGAACTACTGTGAAGGCGGTCTTGGACCTTCCACCCACGGGCGGCCGGCGAACCGAGTCTTCGAGGGTTCGCCTTTGTGGGTGACGGCCATCAGCCCGCGGGGTCGGACCCTCGAAGACTCGGTCCTCCAGCCTACTGTGACACGCAGGCCACAGACCGCTTAAAAGCGGAACTCCAACAAGACCGCCTAACGGCGGTATTTTTTGCCGGCGCGTCCCCCTATAAAACCCCGATGCCATCCGAGACCGTCGATGCGATCAACGCCCGCGCCCAACAGGCCCGCGACCGGCTCGTGCCGTTTTTTCAGGCCGTCGAAAGTGTCTTGGTCGGGCAGCGGCGGCTGGTGGAACAGCTTCTTACTGGGTTGCTCACGAACGGGCACGTCCTGCTGGAAGGCGTGCCGGGCCTCGCGAAGACGCTGGCGGTCCAAAGTGTGGCGAACGCGCTGCAACTCAACTTCAAGCGCATCCAGTTCACCCCCGACTTGTTGCCGGCCGACGTGATCGGCACGCAAATCTACGACCCCGGCAAGGGGGAGTTCCGCGTGCGGCAGGGGCCGGTGTTCACGAACGTCCTGCTGGCCGACGAGATCAACCGGGCGCCGGCGAAAGTGCAGAGCGCCCTGCTCCAAGCGATGCAAGAGCGGGCCGTCACCATCGGGGAGACGACGTACCCACTGCCGGAGCCGTTCTTCGTGCTGGCGACGCAGAACCCCGTGGAGCAGGAGGGGACGTATTCCCTCCCCGAAGCCCAAGTGGACCGCTTCATGATTAAGGCGGTAGTGGACTACCCGAGCCGGGACGAGGAGTTGGCCATCCTCGCCCGCATGGGCGGCATCGCGCCGAAACTCGACATTCAGCCCGTGTTCACGGCCGCGGACCTCGCCTCGCTGCGGGCGGCCGTCGATCAGATCCACGTCGACCCGAAGATTCACGGCTACGTCGTGGACTTGGTGCGGGCGACCCGCCGGCCCGGCGAATACGGGGTGGCACTGGAAGGCATGATCCAGTACGGGGCCAGCCCGCGGGCGACCATTGCCCTGTTCCGGGCGGCGAAGGCCCAGGCCCTGCTGAACGGCCGCGGGTACGTCGTCCCGCAGGACGTGAAGACGTGCGCCCCGGACGTGCTGCGGCACCGCGTCGTCGTGAGCTACGAGGCCGAGGCCCGCGAACTCGATTCCGGAGGGGTCGTCCGGCAGATTCTGGACCGCCTTCCCGTACCATGATGGTTTCGGCCCTTGGCCCGCCGCGGACTCTCCATGTTCCAAGTTCTGTTCCACATTCCGGTCTTCAAAGACTTCTTCCCGCCCAGCGGCATCCCCATCCACGGGTTCGGGGTCATGCTGGTCATCACGCTCGTCTCGTGCGTGGCCTTCTTCGGGTGGCTGTCCCGGAAGACGGGGTCGAACCTGCCGCGCGAAAAGGTGCAGGACTTGGTGATCGTGCTGTTCGTCTCCGGGCTGGCCGGGGCGCGCGTCACCTACATGTTGCAGAACCACATCCCGCTGACGCAATTCCTCCGCATCTGGGAGGGGGGCATCGTCCTGTACGGCGGGATCATCGCCGGGATGGCGGCGTTCCTCCTGTACTACTTCGGCGTCTTGAAGCGGTTCCAAGTGAAGATGTGGCGCCTCGCGGACGCGACGGCCCCGGCCATCGCCCTCGGCATCGCCCTCGGGCGGATCGGCTGTTTCCTCAACGGCTGCTGCTACGGCCACGTCGCGGAAGAGGGGTGCCCGGCCGTCGGCTTCCCGCTGCTGACGGCCCCGGCCCGCGATAACGTCGTGGACAAGTTCGGCTACCAGACGCCCGTTGGGTTCACCACGACGAAGGGCGGGCCGGACGACCTGCAGTCCGTCGTGGACAAGGTGGAGGCCAACTCCCAGGCGGCCGCCGCCGGCCTGAAGCCGGGGGACCGCATCACGGAAGTCAACGGCTTCCCCAACGGCGGCGTGTTGACCGTTTTCGGCGAGCCGGAAGCCCTGACCCGCGCCGAGCAGCTCGGCCGCGAAAAGCAGGCGGCCCGCGTGGACGCGCAGCCGGGGGATAAGGGCGACGCCCGCGTGAAACTCTACTTCGACGACCCGAAGGCGGCCGTGGCCGCGCGCAATCAACTGCGGGCGGAAATCGCCGGCAAGGGCCGGACGTTCGACAACGACTTCTTCGGCGACCTCGTCAATAACTGGCCGCGCGGCGAGCAACAACTCGACCTGAAAGTGGACCGGGACGGCGCCAGCGTGACGGTCCCGAGTTTCGTCCCGCGCACGCTCGGCCTGCACCCGACGCAACTCTACGAGACGGTCAGCATGTTGCTGCTGATCCTCTTCCTGCTGGCGTACTACCCGCTGCGCCGGCACGACGGCCAAGTGTTCACCCTGTTCATCGCCTGCTACGCCGTCCACCGCTTCCTGAACGAAATCCTGCGGAACGACACGCCGATCGAGGGCTTCGGCATGAGCCTGTCCCAGAACATCAGTGTCCTAATGCTGGCCGCCGCCATCGGGCTGGAACTGGGGCTGCGGAAGTGGGGCACGAAGCGGGAGCCACGGGACAAGACAGCGGACGTTGCCGCTGCCTAAGTCGCCAATTATTACGTGTCGAGCGGGATACGAGCAATGCCCTTAACTTAAGCGACAACTTGTTTGGCGTTTTTGTCTTTAGCTCCAACGGAGCGGCCGGTGGTAGCCAAGCCCGGAAGGGCCTGGTCACCGGCCGCCCCTTCTTCAAGCCCTGAAGGGGCGGCCGGACCAAACACCCAGTTTC
>JAYUGD010001181.1:0-20149 GCA_043767785.1 Zavarzinella sp.
CAAGACAACACGTTCGTCGCCAACAAGGCCCAGTTCGACGACACGCCGAAGACGGTGTTCGGGCAAACTGGTAAGTTCACCGGCGAGGATGTCGTCCGGCTCTGCACCAAGCAGCCGGCCTGCGCGAAGTTCATCGTCAAGAAGATGTACCGCTTCCTGATTAGCGAGTCCGAAGACGTGTCCCCGGCCCTCGCCGCCCCGCTGGTGAAGTCGTTCGCGGACAATTTCGACATCCGCAAGCTCGTGGAAACGGTCGTCCGGTCCAACCTGTTCTTCAGCGAACACGCCTACCGCACGCGCATCAAGGCCCCGGTCGATTACGTCCTCGGCATGGCCCACGCCCTCGAAGCCCGCATGGGGACCATCAACGGCTCCCTGAACTTGACGGCCGCGCTGGAGACACTCGGGCAGAACGTGTTCCACCCGCCGTCCGTGAAGGGGTGGGACGGCGGCCCGACGTGGCTCAACGGCCAGACGCTGCTGTTCCGCCAGAACCTCGCCCTCGACCTCGCCCGCAAGCCCGCCGGCCCGGACCAACCCGCCCTCGCCCGCGCCGTGGCCACGGCCCACGGGCGACAGTCCCCGGCCGATCAGGTTTCCTTCTTCATCGACCTGTTCCTGCAAGGGGACGTGCCGGCCGAGACGCGGGCGCGCCTGACGGAATACGCCGGCAACGTGACCAAGCAGAAGGCCCCGCGATTCTGGACCGAACAAGACGTGGCGGAGCAACAAGCCGTCAGCCTGTGTCATCTGGTGATGACGCTCCCCGAATACCAACTGGATTAGGGTCTTTGGCTTTCCGGCCTGAAGGGCCGTTTAACATAGCCCAGCCCGCAAGGGCTGGGTCATTGGACGGAATGGTATTTCGGCCTGAAGGGCCGATTAACAAAGCCCAGTCCGTAAGGGCTGGGAACGTGCCGGAGCCATGGGCAACAATCCGGCCCTGACGGGACCGGCGACAGATAATCGGTCCTTCAGACCGAAAAACCTAATCGCCCCGGAACCCAGCCCTGACGGGCTGGGCTATATTAAACGGCCATTCAGGCCGAAAGACAAAGTTCATTCCGTCACGGACGACCATATGCCCCGAAAATCTCCGCACCCGTACCGCTTCCCCGTCACCGTCGCCGCCGTCATCCTGGCGGCGATGGTCGTCGGGGCGCTGCTCGGCTTGTTGAACAAGCTCGTCGTGGCTGTGTCGATCGCGGCCAGCGCGGCCAGCGCCGTCTTGATGGCCTTGGACAAGCGGCGGGCGGCCAACAAGAAGTGGCGCATCTCGGAGCGGACCTTGCACGCGGTCGAGTTGCTCGGCGGGTGGCCCGGCTCGCTGGCCGCCCAGCACGTCGTGCGGCACAAGAACCTCAAAGTGTCCTATCAAATCGTGTTCGTCCTGTGCGCGACCGCCCACGCCACGTTCCTGATTTGGCTGGCGATCCGTGCCTGACCGGGGGGAACGTCGGCCCGCCGTTTGCCTATCATGACTGGTACATCACCAGCGTCTCACGCGGCGGGCGGCCGCGCGCGGGGCGAACGGATTGAGCGCCAATGAGTGACCCGGCCACGCGCCCGGACGGCCCGACTTCTTCTTCCCGACTCTCGGACGCCGCCGGCTCCGCGGTCACGTTCGACGGCCCGGCGTCTCTGTCCAAGCACTTCGACGGCCCCCTCTCGTCGGTCCGACTGGCCGACGGCCCCCTCACGGTCTCGCGGTTGGAAGGCTCCGTCTCCTCGTCGAAGTTGATCCCCCCGGACCAGCCGCTGCGGGCGGACCTGTTCGGCGGGGACGGGCTGGACAACCACGCCCGCTGGCTGGCCGAGACGACCCGCGACACCAAACTAATTGCCCGGGACATCTCCCTGCTCAAGCGGTTCCCCGTGATCGAGCGGGACCTGTTGGAAGCCCACGCGGAAATCGTCGAGGCCAACCGCAAGGAAGAGGCGCTGACGCCGGACGCCGAGTGGCTGCTGGACAACTTCCACATCATCGAGGAAGCCCTGCGCGAAGTGAAGGAGGACATGCCGAGCGGGTACTACTCCCGCCTGCCGAAGGTCGCCGCGGGGGAAGACGAGGGGCTGCCGCGCGTGTACGCGATCGCCGTGGAGTTGATCGTCCACACGGACAGCGGCCTGGACGAGGGGAACATCACGCGGTTCGTCCGCGTGTTTCAAGAGGTGACGACGCTGACGATCGGCGAGTTGTGGGCCATCCCCATCATGCTGCGCGTCGTACTGCTGGAAAACCTGACCCGGCTGGCCGGCCAATTCGTCCGGCACCGGCACGAGCGGCAGGCCGCGAAATCGTGGTTCGACGAGCGGTTCGCCGCCTCGGACGCCCCGCCGCCGTCCCCGAACTGGACGCCGGACTGGTCCGACCAGCGGTACGTGCATGTGCTGCAACTCTTCCGCGACCACGGCCCGGCGGCCACGCCGCACGTCGCGTGGCTGGAGAACCACCTGGCCTGCAAGGGGGACGACTGCGCCGAAGTCCTGCGGCGCGAGCACCGCCGGCAGGCGGCCGACCAAGTCTCGGTCGGGAACTGCGTCATCAGCCTGCGGCTGCTCTCGAACCTCGACTGGGCCGAGTTCTTCGAGACGACCAGCGTGGTCGAGGCGACGCTGCGCCGCGACCCGGCGAAGGTGTACGCCCGCCAAGACTTCCCGACGAAGGACCGCTACCGCCGCCGCGTGGAGCAACTGAGCCGCGGCACGGAGTACGGCGAGACGGCCGTGGCCGATGTCGTCCTCGCCGCCTGTCAGGCGGCCCCGGTCGCCCCGGCGGTCGCCCGGCACGTCGGCTACCACCTGATCGGCCCCGGCCGGGCCGCGTTCGCCAAGCGCCTCGGCTATCGGCCCGACATCCGGGAACGAATTCACGAGGCCGTGACCGGCAAGCCGGGCCTGTATCACTTCGGCTCGATGTTCCTGCTGACGGCCGCCGTCGTTGCCGGGGCCGTCGTCGTCGCGGGGACTTCCGGGGCCGCGTGGTGGGGGATGATTCTCGCGGGCCTCGCCGTGTTCCTGCCGGCGTTCGACGTGGGCGTGTCGCTCACGAATTGGCTCGTGACGCACTACTTGCCGCCGCGGGTGCTGCCGAAGTTGGACTTCAAGGACGGCATCGCCGCCGACTGCCCGACGGCCGTCGTCATCCCCACCATGCTGACCAACGTGGACGGGGCCGTCGTCTTGACCGAGCGGCTGGAGGTTCACTTCCTGTCGAACCCCGACCCGCAACTGCGCTTCGCCCTGCTGACGGACTTCGCGGACGCCGACGCCGAGACGCAGCCCGAGGACGAGGAGATTCTCACGGCGGCGTCGGCCCGCATCGACGCCCTGAACGAGCGCCACCCGCACCCGGACGGCGACCGCTTCTTCCTCTTCCACCGCAAGCGGCAGTGGAACCCGGCCGAGGGGAAGTGGATGGGGTGGGAGCGCAAGCGCGGCAAACTGTCCGAGTTCAACCGCATGATGCGCGGGGCGGCCGACACGAGCTACACGACCGTCGTCGGGGACGTGACCGCGCTGCCGCGGCCGCGCTACGTCATCACGCTGGACTCCGACACGCAGATGCCGCGCGAGACCGCCCGCCGCATGGTGGCCGCCCTCGCCCACCCGTTGAACCACGCGCACTTCGACCCGGCGACGGGCCGCGTGACAGAAGGCTACGGCGTCCTGCAACCCCGCGTGACGTTGAGCCTTTTGGCCGGCACGCGCTCCCTGTTCTCCCGCGTGTTGGCGTCGTCGGCCGGGCTGGACCCGTACACGACGGCCGTGTCCGACGTGTACCAAGACCTGTACGGCCGCGGCACGATCACCGGGAAGGGCATCTACGACTTGGACGCCTTCGAGGCCGCCACCGAGAAGGCCTTCCCCGAAAACCAGATCCTCAGCCACGACCTGATCGAGGGGAACTACGCCCGCTGCGCGCTGGTGACGGACATCGAGTTCGTGGACGACTTCCCGGCCCGGTACAACGCCTATTCCCGCCGGGAACACCGCTGGGTCCGCGGCGACTGGCAAATCTTCCGCTGGGCGTTCGGCCGCGTGCCCGCCCCGGCCACCGCCCCGGAGCCGATTGCCCCCGGAGCGCCCGGCCCGGCCGATAAGCCGGCCCGCCGCCCGAACACGCTGCCCGCGCTGGAGCGGTGGAAGATTTTCGACAACCTGCGCCGCAGCGTCACGCCGCCAGCCTTGATCGTCTTGCTCGCCCTCGGGTGGACCGTGTTGCCCGGCCCGGCGTGGGCGTGGACGGCCTTCGCGCTCGGCGCGCTGGCCCTGCCCTTCCTGCTGTTCCTCGGCGAGTCCGCGGCCCGCCTGGCGTTCAGCGAGGGCCGCCGCATGCAGTTCCGCGAGATGCGCGGCAACGTCGGCTCGACCTTCGGCCAACTCCTGTTCAGCGTCGTGTTCCTCGCCGACCAAGCCCGCAACCTCGTGGACGCCATCGGGCGCACGCTGTACCGGCTGTTGATCTCGCGCCGACTCTTGTTGGAGTGGGAGACGGCCGCCGCCGCCGACCAGCGGCTGCGCGCCACCTTGGGCTACTTTTACCGGACCATGTGGCCCGCCGTCGCGGTCGCCGGCGTGGTCGCGGTGGCCGTCACGGTCGCCGGGACGTGGAACCGCTTTGACGTATTGGTGACGGCGATCCCGCTCTTGGCGTGTTGGGCCATTTCCCCGGCGGTCGCGTGGTACGTCAGCAAGCCGCTCGCGGGCGAGGCCGAGGACCAGTTGACACTCGGGGAGCGGCACGCCTTGCGCCGCGTCGCCCGCAAGACGTGGCTGTTTTTCGAGACGTTCGTGACGGCCGACGACCACTGGCTGCCGCCGGATAATTTCCAAGAAGACCCGAAGCGGCAGTTGGCCCGCCGCACGTCGCCGACCAACATGGGCCTGTACCTCATCTCCACGATGGCCGCCAACGACTTCGGGTACGTCACGCCCGGCGAGATGGCCAAGCGGATCGGCGACACGTTCGACACGATGGACACGATGGAGCGGTTCAACGGCCACTTCCTCAACTGGTACGGCACGGCCGACCTCGCCGTGCTGAACCCCCCGTACGTCTCCACGGTGGACAGCGGCAACCTGCTCGGGTGTTTCGTCACGCTGAAGCAAGGCCTGCTGGAAAAAGCCGGGCAGGCGGTGAACCTCGCCGCGATCCGGGACGGCCTCGCCGACACGCTGCGCTTGGCGGAAGAGGGCATCGCCTTCAAGGAGACGCTGGACGCGGACTGGACGGCCGGCCCGACCGGGTGTAACCTGCAAAAGCTGCGGGACACGGTCGCCGCGGGGCCGGCGGATGTTTCCGAGTGGCTCGGCCAAGTCGAGACCTGCTCCGCGGACTTGTTGAAACAGTTCGCGGCGCTGGAGAAGCCGACGGAAGGGCGGAAAATGTTCGCCGACTGGGTCGGCCGCCTAAACGCCCAGGCGAAAAGTTGGGCCGCCGAGCTGGCCGCCCCGACGCCGGCCGAGGCCATGCACCGCCTCGCGGAGCGGGCCGACGCCTTCGGGGCCGCGATGGACTTCAAGTTCCTGTACAACCGGCAGCGGAACCTGTTCTCCATCGGGTTCAACCGCTCGGCCGGGCGGCTCGACCAGTCCCACTACGACCTGCTCGCGTCCGAGGCGTCCATGACGAGCTTCCTCGCCGTCGCCCGCGGGGACGTGCCGCGCAAGCACTGGTTCCAGTTGGGCCGGCTGCTCACCAAGGTGCCCGGCGGCGTCGCCTTGGTGTCGTGGGGCGGCACCATGTTCGAGTACCTGATGCCGCGCCTGTTCATGAACACGTACTCGGGCACGCTGATCGACGAGAGCCTGCGCGGGTCGGTGGCCCGGCAGATTCAGTACGGCCGCGAGAATCGCGTCCCGTGGGGGATTTCCGAGTCCGGCTTCAACGCCCTCGACGCCGGGCTGGACTACCAGTACCAGTCGTTCGGCGTGCCGGGCCTCGGGCTGAAGCGCGGCTTATCGCGCGACTTGGTAATCGCCCCGTACGCGACGATGCTCGCCGTGATGGTGCGGCCCAAGGCCGCCGTGGAGAACTTGGCCGCGATCACGGAAGAGAAGGGGGAGGGGCAGTACGGCTACTACGAGGCCATCGACTACACGCGGGACCGCGTGGCGTGGAAGCGGAAGTCGGCGGTCGTGCGCTCCTACATGGCCCACCACCAAGGCATGGCCCTGACGGCGCTGGCCGAAGCCCTGCTGGGCGAGCCGATGGCGAAGCGGTTCCACACCGAGCCGATGGTGCGCGCCACCGAGTTGCTGTTGCAGGAGCGGCTGCCGCGCGTCGCCCCGATGGTGGACGCCCACGAGGACGAGACGGACCCGCTGGCCGTGGTGCGGGAGACGGCCCTGCCCATGAGTCGCCGCATCACAAGCGCCGACACGCCGCACCCGCGCACGCACTTGCTGTCCAACGGCCGGTACGCCGTCATGGTCACGAACGCCGGCGGCGGCTACTCGCTGTGCGCCGACTTGGCCGTCACCCGCTGGCGCGAGGACCGCACGACGGACTCCGCCGGCCAGTTCGTCTACGTGCGGGACGTCCGCGGCGGCAAAGTGTGGTCGGCCGGGCACCACCCGGTCGGGGTGAAGCCCGACTACTTCGAGGTGATCTACTCGACGGACAAGGCCGAGTTCCGGCGCCGGGACGGCGACGTCGAGACGCACATGGAGGTGACGGTCTCCCCGGAACACTCCTGCGAAGTCCGCCGCGTGACGGTCCTGAACCACAGCGACGCGGAGCGGGAAATCGAGTTGACGAGCTACGCCGAGGTCGTGTTGCTGCCGCACCGGGCCGACGTGGCCCACCCGGCGTTCGGCAAACTGTTCTTGGAGACCGAGTGGGTGCCGGGGTACGACGCGCTGCTCTGCCGGCGCCGGCCGCGGGCCGCGGACCAGCAGCCGATTTGGGCGATGCACGTCGTGGCCGCCGACGGCCCCGTGGTCGGGGACGTGGAGTACGACACGGACCGGGCGCGCTGGCTCGGGCGCGGCCGCTCGCCAGCCGCCCCGGCGGCGATGGACGCGGGGGCGAAGTTGTCCGCCACGACCGGCCCGGTGCTGGACCCGGTGTTCAGCCTGCGGCGGCGCTTGCGCGTCCCGGCCGGCGGGTCGGTGGCCGTCGCCTTCACGACGGCCGTGGCCCTCAGCCGCGACGAGGCGCTGACCCTCGCCGACCGCTACAACGACTTCCACGGCGTCAACCGGGCGTTCGAACTCGCGTGGGCCCACTCGCGCGTGCAGCTCCGTCACCTTCACCTGTCGGACGAGGACGCCCACCTGTTCCAGCGGCTGGCCGCCCACGTCATTTACGCGGGGACGACGCTGCGGGCCGGCAAAGACGTGATCGCCGCCAACCAACAGGGCCAGCCCGGCCTGTGGCGGCACGGCATCTCCGGGGACAAGCCCATCGCGCTCGTGGTCCTCAACGAGCCGGACGAGGTGGCGCTGGTCCGGCAACTGTTCCTGGCCCACGCCTACTGGCGGCAACAGGGCTTCGAGGCCGACTTGGTGGTCCTCAACGACCACCCGTCCGACTACTTCGACAGCCTGAACAACCAGCTTCTCGACTTGGCGCGGGCGTGCGACTCGCACAACCTGATCGACAAGCCGGGCGGCATCTTCATCCGCCGCGGGGACCAGTTAGTCCCGGAAGACCGCCGGCTGTTGCTCGCGTCGGCCCGCGTCGTCCTCGACGGCCGGCGCGGGACACTAGCGAGCCAGGTGGACCGCCGCGAGCCGGAAGTGAAGCCGGTCGGCCGGCAGTTGAGCATCCGCCCGGTGCCGGCCAAGGCGAAGGGGAAACGGCAGACCCCGACGTTGCAGTTTGGCAACGGCCAAGGGGGCTTCTGGGCCGAGGGCCGCGAGTACGTCGTCCTCGTCTCGCCGCCGGCCGGGTTGCCGCCGGCCCCGTGGGTGAACGTGATCGCCAACGCCGCGGCCGGGTTCGTGATCTCGGAGACCGGGGCCGGGAACACGTGGGCCGGCAACAGCCAGACGAACCGCGTCACGCCGTGGAGCAACGACCCGGTGACGGATTCGCCGGGCGAAGTGATCTACCTGCGGGACGACACCTCCGGGGAGATTTGGACGCCGACGCCGCTGCCGCTCGGCGGGGAAACCCTCGTCCGGCACGGGTTCGGGTACACCGTCTTCGAGAGCGAAGTCAACGGCGTCGCCAGCAAGTTGACCGTCTTCGTCCCGGCGGACGACCCGGTGAAGATTTACCACTTGAAGCTGAAGAACTTGGGGCCGGCGCCGCGGAAACTCTCGGCCGTCTTCTTCGCGGAGTGGGTGCTGGGCACCACCCGTGACGCGGCCACCTTGCAGGTGATCCCCGAGGCCGAGGACGGCGGCCGCCTCTTGGCCCGCAACCCGTTCAACGCGGACTTCCCCACGGCGGTCGCCTTCGCGGACGCCGGCCCGCGCCCGTCGAGTTTCACCACGGACCGCACCGAGTTCCTCGGCCGCAACGGGTCCGTGCGCATGCCCGCCGGCTTGCGCCGGCTACAATTCTCCGGCCGCACGGACCCGACGCTCGACCCGTGCGCCGCCCTGCTGTCCCCGGTCGAGTTGACGACCGGCGGCGAGTGGGAAACCGTCTTCGTCTTGGGTGAGGCCGCCGACCGCGGCGCGGCCGCCCGGCTGGCGAAGGCGTACCGCGACCCGCCGTCGGCCCGCGGCGCGCTGGCGGCCGTGAAGGAGAAGTGGGCCGGCATCCTCTCCGCGGTCCGCGTGAAGACGCCGGACCCGGCGATGGACGTGATGCTCAACGGCTGGCTGGCGTACCAGTCGCTCGCGTGCCGCGTGTGGGGCCGCTCGGCGACGTACCAGTCCGGCGGGGCCTACGGCTACCGCGACCAACTGCAAGACTTGATGGCGATGGTCCACTTGACGCCCGGCGAGACGCGGGCGCACATTGTCCGGGCCGCCGCCCGGCAATTCCCCGAGGGGGACGTGCAGCACTGGTGGCACCCGCCGCTCGGCCGCGGCGTCCGCACCAAGTTCACGGACGACTTCCTGTGGCTGCCGTTGGCCGTCAGCCGGTACATCACCGTCACCGGGGATGAGAGTGTTTTGGAGGAGAAGGCCCACTTCCTCAACTGGGCCAAACTGCGCCCGGACCAGGAGGAAGACTACGGCCTGCCGGGCGTGACGGACGAGTCGGCGACGGTCGCGGAACACTGCTTCCGGGCGCTGGACAACGGCCTCAAGTTCGGCGCGCACGGCCTGCCGCTGATGGGCATTGGCGACTGGAACGACGGGATGAACAAGGTCGGCAACCACGGCACGGGAGAGAGCGTGTGGAACGCCTGGTTCCAACTGTCGATGCTGCCGTGGTTCGTGGACCTCGCCAAGAAGCGGGGCGAACCGGACCGATCCGCGAAGTACGCGGAGACGGTCATCAACCTCAAGGCGGCCGTGGAAGTACACGCATGGGACGGCCACTGGTACAAGCGGGCCTACTTCGACGACGGCACCCCGCTCGGCTCCCACGAGAACGACGAGTGCCAGATCGACGCCATCGCCCAATCGTGGTCCGTCATCTCCGGGGCCGGCGACCCCGCCCGCGCCCGCGAGGCGATGGAACAAGTGTACCAGCGCTTGGTGCGCAAGGAGGACCGCCTCAGCCTGCTGTTCACCCCCCCGTTCGACACGGGCAAGCTCCAGCCCGGCTACATCAAGGGCTACGTCCCCGGCATCCGCGAGAACGGCGGCCAATACACGCACGCCGCGACGTGGACCGTCTTGGCCGCCGCCCTCTTGGGCGACGGCGCCAAGGCCGTCGAGTTGTTCCGGCTGCTGAACCCCGTCCACGCCGCCTCGACGCCGGGCGGCGTCGCCAAGTACAAGGTGGAACCCTACGTGGTCGCCGCCGACGTGTACGGCGTCCCGCCGCACACCGGCCGCGGCGGCTGGACGTGGTACACCGGCTCCGCCGGCTGGATGTACCGCGTCGGCTTGGAAGGCATCTTGGGCTTCCGAAGAGAGGCCGGCCTCTTAAAGATCGACCCGTGCATCGCCCCCGACTGGCCCGGCTTCGAGTTGACCTACCGGCACGGGAAGACGACGTACCACGTCGTCGTGCAAAACCCCGACAAGGTGCAACGCGGCGTGAAGACCGTCACCCTGGACGGAATTGCGACGGAGGGGAATGCCGTCCCGCTGGCGGACGACGGCGGGACGCACAAGGTGACGGTGGTGATGGGGAAGTGAACGCGGGAACTGGGGGACGTTACTCGCCCTCGGCCGCCTCCTTCTTGGCGTTCGGCTTCAGCCCGCGCTGGTAGTGCGGGTGGAGTTCGCCCGATTCCGTCAAGATGCCGGCGCGGAGCAGAATGGCGTCCGTCTGCTCCGGGGTTTCATTGCGGAGCTTTTCGAGGATAAAGGCAAACTTGGCCGACGGTTCAGCCTTTGGTCGGCTTGCCGTACCGTCCGTCTTCTTTGACGTGCCAGACCGCGAGGATGCTTTTCGGGTTCCGGACGCAGATTTGGATGTGGGTTTCTTCACTGATCCAACTCCCTTGGTAGACCCGCTTTGACGGCGAGGTCGGAATGAAAACCGCGCGAGCCGTGTCAAGCGGTTTGTTATCGTCTTCAAATTCAGCATACAGGTGATTAAACACGGCACAATCCAGACTTCGGTGGCTGCGCACATTAACAGGGACGGGCAGCCCCTTGTTAGTCAACCGTCCAATGAGCCGGTCGTGATATTCTCTTAAGATGGTCACATTGCCGGGGTCGAGCAAGTCGAAACAATGCCCGAGTCGGATAACCGCCCCTACGACGGCCGGGGCCGGATTGCCGTCCCGTCTTGCCCACCACCACGCTTGCTGGAAGGCGTGTTCCCAGAAGTAGACGCCCCGGCCGAACCACTCGTCGGCCTCGTCGCTCGGCTGGAAATCCTCCCCGGCCACGAGCCGGTCCGCGGCTATTGCCGTCGTTCCATGATAGCCGATCACCGTCCGGTGGTAGTCCGAAAAGTCAATGGGGCGAGACAGCATGACGCTCTCCGAGAGTCCGCACGGTGCTTGTCTATTCAACTTCTCGCCGTTGGCGAACCTTCTCGGCCGTTCCCCTGTCCGGCCTCTTGTCGCCAAAACAACTCACGAACGCTTCCCGATGACCACCCTCAACTTCTACTCAACGGCCGACGAGTACGGCGAGTTCTCCAACTTCGCCGGCTTCCCGATCCGACTCGGCGGCGAGCGGTGGCCGACGAGCGAACACTACTTTCAGGCCCAGAAGTTCGAGGACGCGGCGTACCGGGAAGAGATTCGCACGGCCAAGTCGCCGATGATCGCGGCCCGGCTCGGGCGGTCGCGGAAGCAGAAGTTGCGGCGAGAGTGGGAAAGCGTCAAAGTCGGCGTGATGCGGGACGCGGTCCGGGCGAAGTTCACGCAGCACGAGGAGTTAAAGGCACTGTTGCTCGGGACGGGCGAGGCGAAGTTGGTGGAACACACCGTCAACGACTCGTACTGGGGCGACGGCGGGGACGGGTCGGGCCGCAACATGCTCGGGCAATTGTTGATGGAACTCCGTGGGCAGTTGCGGGCCGGCGAGTGATCTCACCGCGACGACGGGCCGTCCAGCATGGTCAGCGTCTTCACCACGCTGCGGTTGCGGCCGGTGGTTTTCGCCTCGCTCAGGGCGGCGGCGGCGGCGTGGCGCATTTGGTCGAAGCCGACCAGCGTGTCCGGCTCGACGACCACCATGCCGACGCTGACGGTGATGCGGATCGTCTCGCCGTTGAACTCGGTGGCGCTCATTTCGACCGCCCGGCGGACGCGCTCGGCCAGGACGGTCGCCCCCTCCATGTTCGTCTCGGGGGCGACGATCATGAACTCTTCGCCGCCGACCCGGCCCACCGTGTCGATGGTCCGCACGGCTCCCGTCAGCGTGTTCCCCAGCCACGCCAAGACGTGGTCGCCGCCGGGGAGCAGGTAGCGGGTGTTGATGTCTTTGAAGAAGTCCGCGTCCACGAGGCCGATGGCGAGCGGGGAGGTCACGCGCGCCCGGCGCAGGACTTCCGTCTTGGCCAAGCGGTCCATGGCCCGGCGGTTCGGCAGGCCGGTCAGGGAGTCCGTCAGGGCCATCTTCTGGAGCATCGAGTTGCGCTGCTCCAGTTGGCGGTTGATGTGTTCGAGTTCGCGGGTCCGCTCGGCGACCCGCTCTTCCAGTTCCAAGTTCAGGCGCCGCAGTTCGTCCAACAGGTTTTCGTGGCTGCGCTCCAGCAGGAACGTCCGGGCCGAGTTGCGGACGAGGTTCATCAGTTGCTCGGGCCGCCACGGCTTGAACAGGAACCGCTGGGCCAAGCCGGAGTTGATGGCCTCGACGGCCTCTTCGATGCTGTACGCGCCCGTCATGAGAATGCGGACGGTCCGCGGCGTGTGTTCCCGGCACCACTCCAGAAACGGGATGCCGTGCAGGCCGGGGAGCTGTTGGTCCGAAATGACGATGTCCACGTCGTGCCGGGCGAGGAGCAATTGGGCCTCTTCGGCCGTCTCCACCACCCGCAGGTCGTAGTCGGCCGAGAGGAGGTTCTTGGCCAGTTGCGCCAAGGCCGGCTCGTCATCCACGAAGAGCAGGGAGCATTTGAATCGGCCCACGGGCGGACTTCCGTTGGGGGTGGCGGGGACGGCTCTGCGGCAACGCTAAGGAAGGGAGGGAAGCCGTCCCAATCAGCATAACTCATTTTTCCGGCACGCACCCGGAGAACCGGAATGGAACGGGAAATTCGCGCCCGGGACGAGTCGGGTATTTGGGCAAGTGAACCAAGATGGCGGGGTTGTCCGGCCGGACGGGGGCGAAAACGGGCTGAAACCCGCCGGGAAAGGGCGAAACGGGGCGAACGATTGAGTATACTCCTTATTCGCCAAAGTGGATGCCTGATAAGATGTTCGGGCGATGCGGCTTGCGCCGGCTGTAGGGCGTGCGCAAATAAATCAGACAAAACAGTTATTTTGACAGGTGAACTCTTGCGACCGCCATTTTTGCTTATTACAATCGAGTTTCGATTCGGGGAGCCATCAAGGCCATTGAGCCGTCACGGATTTGACGGCCCATGAGACGCAAGGAGGTGTCGCTCGACCCCGGGAAAATGGGTTTTCCCGGCGACGGATATTTTTCGCGGGGGCTTGCCCTTGGCGGAAAGATGATCGCAGGGATTCGTGGTCTCGCGAGCGATCCGTCCTCCCCTAACCATTAACTGTCTGCGTGACACCCGTTACTGTTGAACTCTATCGGGGAAGGATTGCCATGAAGTCTGCTGCGAAGAAGAAGACCCGGGCCGCGGGGGCGACGGACGCCGAGACGCCGGCCCACGCCACCTTTTCGTCCGACCTGTTGACGCCCGAAGAAGAGCGGGAGTTACTGTCCACGTTCTGGGACTGCAAGAGCGAGTTGGTCCGCACCCTGATGCGCCACAAGCCGATGCTCAAGGACAGCCGGCCCCCCTTTGAGCCGTGGCCGATGGCCCAGTTCATCCGCGAGTTCTGCACCGCAGAATGCACCACCGAGTCGCCGGCCATCCGCCGGCTGCACGACAAGTACGTCCACTTCAAGCACCGGCTGGCGTCCGCGAACATCCGGCTGGCGGCCCACGTCGCCAAGCGGTTCCGGCACCACGCCCTGAGCTACTCGGACTTGCTGCAAGAAGCCGTCTGCGGCCTGATGCAGGCCATCGACCGCTTCGACGTGAGCCACGGCACCCGCCTCGCCACCTACGCGACGTGGTGGATTCGGCAAACGCTCCAGATCGCCGTCGCCCGCCAGAGTCACTTGGTCAGCCTGTCGCCCCACCACTTGCAGGAACTCGGGCTTCTGCAACAGGAGAGTGAAGCGCTCGCCCACGGCGGCAAGCACCTGCCCAGCCCGCAGGAACTCGCCTCCCGGACCGGCAGTTCGCTGGAACACCTGACGCACCTGCAAACGGCCACGCGGACCCCGGTGTCCCTGAACGCCGTGCTGGACGACGACAGCGACTTCAAGCTGACCGAGGCCATGCCGGACAACACCAGCACGACCGCCCAGACGAACAACGAGCGCCAAGAGGCCCTCGGGTTCCTCATGGAAAACCTCCGCCCGCGGGAGCGCAAAGTGCTGGACCTCCGCTTCGGCCTCACCGGCAGCGGCACCCACAGCCTGCGCCAGATCGGCCACTTGCTCCGCATCAGCAAGGAGCGGGTCCGCCAGATCCAAAACCGGGCCTTGGAAAAACTGCGGGCCAGCGCCGAGCGCGTCGGCTGGGAGCCGAGCCTGCTGCTCGACTGAGCGGATGATTGAGTCCATGACGTGGAAGCCCGCCGCGAGGCGGGCTGTTTTGTTATTCCCTGCGTCTGTGGTGTTGCAGTTATGGCTGAAGTGCCGACCATCACCGAGATGCGTGATCGGTTGGCCGAGTGCAAGCGTTACTATGGCGGCGTGATGCCGCTCGACGCCGCACTCGTCTGGTACGGGTACTTCGGGGCACTGATTGAGTGGGGATTACTGTCGCCGACAGACCATCATGAGTTAACGGGTTATCTGCCTCAAATTTCAAACAACCCTGTGTCAGGTGTTTTTCTTGGATGGGACCGTGATCTGAGCGATTTCGTGCCTCCGACCCAACAGCCATGATCCTCCTTACGCAAGCCCCGATCGCTCACGCCGACCTGACGGAAGCCGTGCGCAGTCCCGGCAGTGGGGCTGTCGTCACGTTTCTGGGCACTGTGCGCGACCTCACTGGCGAAGCCGTCACCACGGCCCTCGATTACGAGGCTCACGGCCCGATGGCCGAGGCCACCATGCGGCAAATCGAGACGGAAACTCGTCAGAAGTGGCCCGTCGGCGAGTTCCGCATGATCCACCGGCTCGGACGCTTGGAGGTCGGCGAAATTAGCGTCGGCGTGGCCGTCGGCTGCCCGCACCGGGCGCAGGCGTTCGACGCTTGCCGGTACGCCATCGACCGATTGAAAGAACTGGTCCCCATCTGGAAACAGGAACATTGGGCCGACGGGCGTACCGAATGGGTGCATCCGGGTGTAGGATGACCAATGACCAATCACTAATGACCAATTGCGTTGATGAACTTATTGGCCCTGCCCCTGTACTCCACATCGCCCCGGACCGCCGGCGACGTTCTCGCCGACGGTCCGGGCCTCGTGGACACGTTCGGCCGGCGGCACACGCACCTGCGCATTTCCGTCACGGACCGCTGTAACCTTCGCTGCACGTACTGCATGCCGGAGGAAGTCGTCTTCCGGGACCGCAGCGAGTTGTTGTCGTTCGAGGAGATTGTCCGCTTCACGACGGTGGCCGTCTCGCTGGGCATCGACAAGATTCGGCTCACCGGCGGCGAGCCGCTGATGCGGCGCGGCCTGCCTGACCTTGTTGCCGAACTACATGCCATTCCCGGTCTGACGGACATCGGCCTGACGACCAACGGGCTGCTGTTGCCCGAACAAGCCGTCGCGTTGCGGGCCGCCGGGCTGACACGGCTCAACATCAGTCTCGACACGCTGGACGCCGGCCGGTTCCGCGAACTCACCCGCCGGGACGGCCTCGGCCGCGTGTTGGCCGGGATCGACGCGGCCCGCGCCGCCGGCTTCGAGCGAATCAAAATCAACGCCGTGAGTTTGCGCGGTCTGACGGACCAAGACACCGTCCCGCTGGCCCGCTACTGCCGGGACCGCGGGCTGGAATTGCGGCTCATCGAGTCCATGCCCATCGGGGCCAACCCGTGGGACCGCGGGGCCGTCTTCTCGGCCGCCGAGATCCTCGACCAAATGGCGGCCGCGTTCGGCCCCTCTCGCCTTGTGCCGGGCCAAGACCCGTCGGCCCCGGCCACCGAGTATGAGTACGGCGACGGCCACGGCCGCTTCGGCGTCATCGCCTCCGTCACCCGGCCGTTCTGCGGCGCCTGCAACCGCCTCCGCCTGACCGCCGAGGGCAAACTGCGGAACTGCCTGTTCGCCTTGGCCGAGACGGACGTGAAATCGCTTCTGCGCGACCATGCCCCGGATGAAGAGGTCGCCCGTGTGATCCGTCAAAGCGTGCGGGACAAGTGGGAAGGCCACGAGATCAACACGGCGAAGTTCCTCAAGCCGACGCGGACGATGCACGCGATCGGCGGCTGAGTATGATGACTTTGTTTAGCCGCGACGCGACACTTCGGAGCGGAGCGTGGACTTTGACCCGAAGACATGTGAACCACGAATAACACGAATAGCACGAATGAATTAACAATCATCGGATACGATCTCAACGAGACTCCGCGGCAAAAAGGCGGTTTGATTCGTGTTATTCGTGTTATTCGTGGTTGAATGTTCTTCAGGGCTGAAGCCCGCGCTCCACTCCGAAGCGTCGCGTCGCGGCTAAACGGTCGTCGTTTACGAGGTCTCCGATGAACATGCGTCCGACGATGGCGATCCTCGCCACCCTGTTTCTCATCTCCGCTGTTCATGCCCAGCCCCGCCCCAAGGCCAAGCCCCCGCTCGACGACACGAAGCTGCAAATCCCCGCCGTCACGCCGCTGCACGCCCCGGCGATGGTGTTCGTCGCTCTTGATGACCGCATGGCGGCCACGAAGTTGCGGCCGGCCGTCTCTGTGCCGGACTTGTGCCTGTACCGCTACCGCGTCGGCACCACGTCGCCGGAGTGCCAGAAGTTCATCGATCAGGCGCTGGGGTACTTCTACTCCTACGTGTGGATCGAGGCGGCCCGCTCCGCGGAGACGGCCCTCAAGCACGATGCGAACTGCGCCTATGCGTGGCTCGTGCTGCACCGGGCGTTGGACAAGTGGGGCAAGGGGGACGCGACGGCCGCCTTGAAGAAGGCCCAAGAATTGATGCCCAAGGCGCCGCACCGGGAACAACTGCTGATTACCGCGAAGCTGCAAGAGAAGGGCCTGCTCGGCACGGCGACGACGCCAGACGATAAGAAGAAAGCCGCGGGCAAGACGCTCGACGACTTGTTGGTGATTTACGACGACGACGA
The DNA here is from genome assembly GCA_043767785.1 of Zavarzinella sp. Classification (GTDB taxonomy): domain Bacteria; phylum Planctomycetota; class Planctomycetia; order Gemmatales; family Gemmataceae; genus Zavarzinella. The sequence continues at coordinate 16,978 of JAYUGD010001181.1, forward strand.
GGAGGCGTGGTACGCCCACGCGGTCCTCTACGGCGGCATTCAGTCGGCGACGCCGGAGGCCGTCCCGTACCACAAGGCCCTGTTGCGGCTCAACCCGGTCCACCCCGGCTCCAACCACGAACTCGTCCACTTTTACGAAGGCACGCGGCGCCCCGCGCTCGGCTGGCCTTACGCGGAGGGGTACATCGCGTCGTCCCCCGGCATCCCGCACGCCTTCCACATGCAGGCCCACTTGGCCACCCGGATCGGCAAGTGGGACAAGACCGCCGACCGCTCCGCGCGGGCCGTCGAACTTCAACGGGAATACCACCGCGTTCAGGGCGTCCCCGTCGGGGACGACCACCAGTTCGCCCACCACTTGGAGACGCTGATGTTCGCGTTGCTCCACGACGGCCGTTTCGCCGAGGCCGAGGCCATCAAAAAGGAGTGCGACAAGCACGGGTTCAAATTCCCGGTGACGTGGTACCGACTGGCGGTCGGCCAGCGAAAGTGGGACGACGTGGAGAAGATCGTCGCCGACCAGCGCAAGACGGACAAGACGCAGGCCAGCTACATGGCCGCCTTCATGTACTTGGACCGCGGCGACACCGCCAAAGCCACCGCCGAGGTGGACGTGCTGCGGTTGGCCCAGCAAAACAAGAAGGGGGACCGCCGGCTGGAACAGCGCCTGTGGGAAACACAGGGTCGGCTGATGTGCCAGACCGGCTCCGGCGAGGCCGGCGTGAAACTGCTGAAGCGCACCGTGGACAAGACGAAGGACGACTACTTCCAACATGCGTGGGGCGGCGGGGCCTACTTCATGGAGTCGTGGGGCGCCGGGGCCTTGGAAGCCGGCCAGTGGGACGCGGCCGAGGAAGCCTTCTTGGAAGCGCTGGCCCACGACGCCGGCAGCGTCCGCGGCAGCTTGGGCATGCAGATCCTCTGCGAGAAGCAGGGCCGCACGGAAGAGGCGAAACGCTTTGCCGCCGTCGCCCAACGCCTGTGGGCCAAGGCCGACCCGAAAGACTTGACTGCCTTGCGGGACCAGATGGCGGCGCGGGCCGGGAAGACCGCGACGGGCGTGGCGGCGGCCGGCCAGTAAAACACCGCCGTCCGGCGGTCGTGTTGGCGTTCCGCTTTTAAGCGGTCTGTGAGCGGTCACCCAGAGGCGGCCGGCGAACCGAGTCTTCGAGGGTTCGCCTTCCCGGGTGACGACTGTTCGCCCAAGGGGTCGGACCCTCGAAGACTCGGTCCTCCTGGTCCTCGCGGCGTCGAAGCCCAAGACCGCTTAAAAGCGGAACGCCAACATGACCGCCGGACGGCGGTATTCTGACAACGACTTCGGACACCCCCCATGCGACTTTCTCTTCTCCTCTTCTCTGTACTCTGCCTCCCGCTCGCGGCCAAAGACCCGTGCGTGTCCGGGCCGCCGCCCGGCGGCAAAGTCGGGCCGTACAGCTTCCTCGTCGCCAGCGGGCCGCAGCGCGGGCAGCCGACGTGTTACGTGTGCGAGGCGGCCGAGAAGCCGGGCGTGATCGTCTTCGCCCGGTCGGCGACGCCGGCGCTGGGGAAGGTGCTCCAGAAGCTGGACCAAGCGGTCGCGGCCCGGCCGAAGGGAGAATTGACGGCGTGGATGACCGTCCTCGGCGAGAAGACCATGAGCATCGACGCCCTCGGGAAGTGGGCCAAGGAGCAGGGATTAACCGCCGTCCCGACCGGCGTGTTCGACGACCCCGTCGGGCCGCCGAGTTTCAAACTCGCCGCCGACGCGGACGTGACCGTGCTGCTCTTCCTCGACCGGAAAGTGACGGCGAATTACGCCTTCCACGCCGGGGAACTTGACGACGCGGCCGTGACGGCCGTCGGCGAGGCCGTCACGGCCTTGGGCAAGAAGTGAGGCGGTTGGTAGCGACTCATCCCATCCATCGGCACACGGCTTCCCGCTTCGGGCGGCCCGTTTCCCACGCTCGTCTGGCAATCGCCCGACTTCATCAAGAATTGCCGTAAGGCCATTGCGAATGGCCTGTATCTCCGTCTATGCATTCAAACCGGCCGCGGACGCGCCTGCGGTGCGGTTACTGTCGCCGTCAGTTTTTTGGGCGTTTTCCCCGGTTAGGGAGTTTCGGCATCCATTTTGCCAAGTCTAGCCTATCTCCACTGATCGACCCCCGTGGCCGATAACCCACAACCCGAGGTTTTCCGGTGACCGCACCACAACCCAAGCGTGACCTCCGCAGCCCGCGGGCCGTCAACGCCCCCCACTCCGTGTACCACGAATCATTCGAACTGCCCGAGGCCCGCGACGCCTTCGAGCCAGACGACGCCCCGGACGTGGCCGAGTTCGCGGACAAGTACATGCCGGACGACGTGACCAAGGACTACACCAAGCGGATGCATTATGCCGCCTACCGTTGGAAGAAGGCCAAGGGGGTCGCCGAGGCGGCCCGGTGGAAGAACGCCTACGTGAAACTGCGGGACGAAGTCGTCCTCGGGAACCGCAAACTCGTGTACCAAGCCGTCCGCCGCCGCATGGCCATGTCCAACCGGGCCGACGACTTGATCGGCGATTGCCAAATCGTCCTCATTCAAGCCGTCGCCGCCTTCAACCCGTGGCTCGGCATCCGCTTCAGCACCTACGCCTACACTTGTCTCGTCCGGGCGCTGGCCCGCATGGCCCAGCGCATGTCCAACGACTGGCTCTCGCGGTCGGCGTCCTTGGAAGTGCTGCCCGACGGTGAGCCGGGCCAGAAGTTCGAGGCGGAATTGGTCTCCAACAGCATGATCCGCGTGGACGTGTTCCTGCGGGCCGACCACCCGCTGCTGACCTTCCGCGAGAAGGTCATCATCTCCAAGCGATTCTGCTCCCCGGACACCGGGGACGTGCAGACGCTGGAAAAAGTCGGCCAAGACCTCGGCCTCTCCAAGGAGCGCGTCCGTCAAGTCCAAGCGTCGGCGTTGGGCAAACTGCGGACGGCGCTGACGGCCCCGGCCGCCCCGTCAGCCGCACACGCTTGATGAATCAGTACTGGCTCAGACGTTGTGACCGGGGTCAGCCCCGGTCTTTTTTTGCGCCCGTCGGTTGGCCCTCGCGGCGGCCACACGCGGGACAAAAAACGGGCCGAGTCCGATTCGCGCTCGCCGCAAAGGCAACCTCACCCCCCGGCCCCCTCTCCGAAACGGAGAGGGGGAGCAA
>JAYUGD010001182.1:0-2833 GCA_043767785.1 Zavarzinella sp.
CGCCTTCGGCGAGTCCCTCGACTGGATCACACGAACCGACGCCGTCAACTATTTCCGCCACGCCGGGTACCCGCTAGACGGAAGCTGAAAATGCTCTAAAAGGGAAGGGGGAACAAAACCGGCCGCTTGAATGTGGGGTACGTTTCCAACGTGCCGGCCACTCCCGCCCGACGGAGTCTTCGGAGTCGGGCGTATTTGCCTCGGAGCGACTGTCACCAATTTCGGTTGCACGGACGGTCTCTCCGAGGCAGTTCGGTCTTCCGCTCCGAAGACTGCGCGGAAGACCGCCGGGGCCGGCACGTTGGAAACGTACCCCACATTCAGGCGACTCCCGCCCACTTGCTCCCCCTTCCCTCTTAGGGAAGGGGGCCGGGGGGTTAGATTGCCTTTCGCGAACCGCTGGGGCCGTTTATCCCCGGTTCCCCGCCAACTTCGCCGCCACGTCCGCCGCCGCGATCAGCGACCCCTCGTCCGCGACGCCTTGCCCGGCGATGTCGTAGGCCGTCCCGTGTGCCACGCTCGTGCGGATGATCGGCAAGCCCACCGTCACGTTCACGCAGCGCGGGCCGCAGCGCAGTTTCATGGCGATGTGGCCCTCGTCGTGGTACATGGCGACGACGCCGTCGAACGCGCCCTTGTGGGCGCGGACGAACAGGGTGTCCGCGGGCCACGGGCCGGAGGCGGTGATGCCCTCGGCCTTCGCTTGGGCGACGGCCGGGGCGATGATGTCGGCTTCTTCGGTGCCAAACAGGCCGCCGTCGCTGCCGTGCGGGTTGAGGGCGGCGACGCCGATGCGGGCCGGGCGGCCGAGCAGGCGCGGGAGCAGGCCGGCGAGCAGGCGAATCTTTTCGAGGACGGCCCCGGTGGTGATGTTTGCGAAGACGTTTCGCAATGCCATGTGCAGGGTGACGTGGACGACCGCGATGCCGTCCCCCCACAGCACCATGCCGAACTCCTTGATGCCCGTGCGGTCGGCGAGGATTTCGGTGTGTCCGGGGAACTGGACGCCGGCCGCGTGCAGCCCTTCCTTGTGCAGCGGGCACGTCACGATGGCGTCCGCGCGACCGGCCGCCGTCTCGTCGATGGCCCGGCACAGGAAGTCGTACGCGGCCCGGCCCCCCTCGGCGGTGATCTGGCCGACCGGGATTCGGTCGAGCGGGGCCGTGCTGGGGTTCAGGCAGGGAATGACCGTCGCGGTCGGCCGGGCGTCTTCCAGCGCGGTGACGGCTTGCACCGTCGCGGAAGCGCCCGCGTGGACGATCCCCCGTTGCATCCAGCCGGCGTCGCCGATGACGACGGGGTGAGAAAACGCCATGAGCTTCGGCCAAGCCTTGGCGACGATCTCCGGGCCGATGCCGGCCACGTCGCCCAACGTGATTAACAATCGCGGGGGGGTCATGCGGGTAGTGTATGCTCCGTCCCCGTGCCGGGGGCGGTTGCTTCCTTGCACTCCCCCGCACTCGCGCTAAGATGAAGCACCGACCCCCTTCCCGAGACCAGCGCCGATGCGGTTCGCCGAGGCCTTTCCACTCCCGCTGACGGCCGACCACGTCCGCAAGGGCGTCCTTGCGATCCCCCGGCCGAACGTCACGGAAGTCGTCCTCGCGGGCGAGCCGGCGGTCACGGTCCCGGCGGTCAACTCCGTCGCGTCGGGCCGAGATGTCGCGGCGTGGTTCAAGGCCAACGGGTTGCGGCGTGGGGAAACGGTCGTCGTCCGGCACGTCGCGCCGGGGCGGTGCCGGGTGTCGCCGGGGTGGCGGCCGTTCCGGTTCATCGACCTGTTCGCGGGCATCGGCGGCATCCGGCTCGGGCTGGAGGCGGCCGGCGGCCAGTGCGTGTTCTCGTCCGAGTGGGACGCGGACGCCCAGACCACTTACGAGGCCAACTTCGGCGACCGCCCGCACGGCGACATCACCGCCATCCCCGCCGACGCGGTCCCCGCCCACGACCTGCTGGCCGGCGGCTTTCCGTGCCAGCCGTTCAGCATCATCGGCAAGCGGGCCGGCTTCGCCGACACCCGCGGCACGTTGTTCTTCGAGATCGAGCGCATCTTGGAGTTGCACCGCCCCGCCGCCGTCCTCCTGGAAAACGTCAAGCAGTTCCGCACCCACGACGGCGGCCGCACCTGCGAAACCGTCCTCGCCAAGCTGCAAGACCTGGGCTACCACCCGCACGTCACGGTGCTAAACGCCCTCGACTATGGCGTCGCCCAAACGAGACAGCGCACCTTCATCGCCGCCTTCCGCGACCCGACCCCGTTCACGTTCCCGCCCCCCGAGGAATGGCGCCCCGACTTGGCCGACATCCTCGACCCGGAAGCCGACGCCGACCCGAAGTTGGCCGCTTCGCCGATGATTCGCCGCAAGCGCCTTGAACGTTTGCGTGAGCAGGGCCGCACGCCGTTCTATCCCACCATCTGGCACGAGAACAAAGGCGGCCACATCGGCATGCACCCTCACTCGTGCGCCCTGCGCCACCACGCCTCTTACAACTATTTGCTCGTCAACGGGCAAAGACGGTTAAGCGGCCGAGAGATGCTGCGCCTTCAAGGCTTCCCCGAGTCGTTCCGGGTGGTGGTCAACCACTCGCTGATCCGGGCGCAGGCCGGGAATTCGGTGGCCGTCCCGGTGGTCGCGGCCATCGCCGCCGAGATGATGACGACCCTGCGGGCGGCGAAGCGGGCCGAGGTGAGAGAGACGCTGTTCGCGTAGCGGCGACACGGACACCATGCCGAACCCGTTTAGCCGCAATACCGTTCGTCTTCCCCCAAGTCATGGCCTCGTGGTAACTTGTGTTTACTGAAGACACACGCTGCCAGAGGAGGCCATGACGT
>JAYUGD010001183.1:0-2822 GCA_043767785.1 Zavarzinella sp.
CGTCCTGCGACCCCGTCCGGGGTCGAGACAATTTCGTTGTGCGGCCGCTTTCCCCGGGTGCGCCGAAGCGGCGACCCGGGGCTAATCGCTGCCACCCCTCCGGGGTGAAAGCCAGATCACTCCAGGCCCAATTGCCGCAGCGCTTCCGCGCAGTCCTTGTCCCCGAGCTTGGCGCCCTTGCGGAACCAGTCGCCGGCCAACTTGGCGTTCTTCTCCAAGCCGACGCCGGTGACGTGGTACAGGCCGAGACTGAACATCGCCGGCGCGACGCCGCCGTCGGCGGCCTTGCGATACCATTCGATGGCCTGCTTCCGGTTCTGCTCCGTCCCCACGCCGTCGGCCAGGCACATGGCTAGGTTGTGCATGGCCAAGGCGTACCCGCGGTCGGCGGCCTTCTGGTAGCGCTCGGCCGCCGCCGCCTCGTCAACCGCGCCCCCGATCCCCTTGTGGAGGCACACGCCGACGAGGTACATGGCCGACGGGCTGCCCAGGCCTTCGGCCTTCCGGAACCACGCCGCCGCTTCCTTCATGTCCTCGTCCATCGAACACGGATGAAACACGGATAAAGGCAGAAGAGTCTGAACCACAAAGGACACAAAGTACACGAAGGAAGACCAGAGAAGGACATTTCTGCCGTCTTTCCTTTGTGCTCTTTGTGTCCTTTGTGGTTCAGACTCTTCTGTTTTCAGACCCGATCCGCGCTCTGCTCCGAAGCGTCGCGTCGCGGCTAAACGGGTTTCCAATTACGTCAACGCCGCCGCCGCGTCGCACAGTTCCTTCGCCCCCGCGGCCGTCGGGGCCTCGGCGATGATGCGCACCACCGGCTCGGTGTTGGACGCCCGCACATGGATCCAGCGGTCGGCCCAGTCGAGGCGCAGGCCGTCTTGCTTGTTCACCTTGGCGTCGGGCCATTTCGCTTCGATGGCGGCCAGCACGGCGGCCAACTTTTCTTTGGGGACGGTGTACTTGGTCTTCAACATCGAATACGCGGGCAGGGCGGCGATCAACTCCGAAAGGGGTTGGCCGGTCTCGGCCATCAGGCTGAGGATCATGGGCATGGCGGCGAACGGGTCGCGGACCCAGCCGACGCGCGGGTCGATCACGCCGCCGTTGCCCTCGCCGCCGATCACCGCTTGAGAGGCCCGCATGCCGGCGACGACGTTGGCCTCGCCGACGGCCGTGCGGAAGCACTCGGCGCTGGCGTCGCGGGCCAAGTCCTCGATCACGCGCGAGGTGGACATGTTGATGACCACCGGGCCGCGCTTCTGTTGCAGCCGGTACTTCACGGCCAAGGCGAGCGTCAGTTCTTCGGAGATGCAGTTGCCTTTCTCGTCAATCAAAGCCAGGCGGTCGGCGTCGGGGTCAAGCACGAAGCCGACGGCCGCCCCGGAGCGTTCGACTTGCGGCGCCACGTCGTGCAGGTGGGCGGGGATCGGCTCGGCCTCGTGCAGGAAGTGGCCGTCCGCGTCGCACGCCTGTTCGATGAGTTCGCACCCGAGGTTGCGCAGCAGCACGGCCCCGAGCGGGCCGCCGGCGCCGCCGTTGCCGTCGAGCAGCACGCGGAAGCCGGCCGCGTGCAGCGTGGCGACGCTCACCGAATCGCACACCAGTTTCAGGTGGTCTTCCGTCACGTCCGGCGGCACGCGGACTTCGCCGATCTTGTCCCACGGCGCGTAGGCCAACGGGCCGTTCTCATAGAGGCGTTTCACTTGCAGGCCGCGCTCGGCGCTCAGCACGGCCCCGTCCGGCCCGAACATTTTGAGGCCGTTCCACGGGGCCGGGTTGTGGCTGGCGGTAATCTGAATGGCCCCCGCCGCCCCGAGTTGCCGGACGGCCACGCCCACCGTCGGCGTCGGGGCGATGCCGATGTCCTCCACGGAACAGCCCACGGACGTCAGCCCCGCGACGACCGCGTGCCGCAGCATCTTCCCGCTCGGCCGCCCGTCCCGCGACACGACCACGCGACCGCCCTTGAGGTACGTCCCGAGGGCCGCCGCGAAAACGGACACGCGGTCCGGCGTCAGCGACTGCCCGACGACCCCACGGATGCCGGACACGGACACGATCAGGTCAGACTGGCTCATGGGGGGAATTGTAGCGACGCGGAACGCCCACGGACGGCCGTCCGTGGGCTTCTCTATAACCACCCCATGACGCCCGATGTCCTCTACGAAGACCACCACCTCATCGCGGTCCACAAGCCGACCGGCGTGCCGACGCAGGCGCCGGCGCACGTGCCGTCGCTGGAGGCGACGGTGAAGGAGTACATCAAGGTCACGTACGCCAAGCCGGCCGGCGTGTACCTCGGCATCCCGCACCGGCTCGACCGGCCCGTCGCCGGCGTGGTGCTGTTCTGCCGGAATACCAAGGCCGCCAGCCGCGTGGCCGTGCAGTTTCAGAAACACACGGTCGAGAAGGTTTATTGGGCGTGGGTCGCCGGCGGCTTCCCCGAAGAGTCGGGCGAGTGGCGGGACCACCTGCGCAAGATCGAAGACATCGCGAAGGGCGAGGTCGTCCCGGCCGGCGAGCCGGGGGCGAAAGAAGCGGTCACGGCGTTTCAGGTGTTGTGTCGGCGAGAAACGGAAACGCTCTTGGAACTGCGGCCGCGCACGGGTCGGATGCACCAACTCCGCATTCAGGCGGCGAGCCGCGGCTTCCCCATTCTCGGGGATGAGCTTTACGGAAGTGACCGCCCGTTCGGCCCGCCGTCCGAGTTGCCGCGCGACCGGCTGATCGCGCTGCTAGCCCGGCGGCTAACTATCACGCACCCGTTCAAAGACGAACGGCTGATGATCGAGAGCCGGCTGCCGGCGGCGTTTCAA
>JAYUGD010001184.1:0-7878 GCA_043767785.1 Zavarzinella sp.
GGCGGCGCTCACGGCTTCACGCCCCTTTTCATTCTCGGCTTTGAAGATGAAGTCCTTCAGGTTCGCCGGCTCGCCTTTGATGTAAATTTGCGTCGTCAGCATCTCGCGGCCGCCCCGCTTCACCTTGATGTGAATGTGCGGCGCCCGGCCGGGGTACGGGACCGGCTTGATGGTGCGGAAGTAATACTCCCCCTTGGAATTCGTGGTGAACCGGCCGAAGCCCTGGAAGTTCTTGTCTCGCTTGGTCCCGTTGTCGCTGCGCGAGTGCAGGTACGCCCCGCCACTGTCGCACTGCCAGATTTCCACCACGCTGTTGCCGAGCGGCTTGCCGTCGAGGTCCAGCACCTTGCCGGTCAGGTGCGTGATCTCGCCGACGCCCGGCGTCAGCCCGTCGTTGATGATGAGCAGATCGTTGTCCGTGTCCAACGGCAGCCGGTCCGGGTAAAAGGGACCTTCCGTCTGCTTCGGCGTGCGGGTAAGAGCCTCCGCAAAGGCCCCCGGCACGGCGAACAGGCTGAAGGCCGTCACCCCGGCGCCGCCGAGGAACAGACGGCGGGAGGGGATGAAGCGTGACTCGCGCATGAAGAGACTCCGTTAGTTGGCGTACCGACCAATCGGCCGGATCTTCGGCTTCGGCGGCGGTTCCGGCAGCGGCGGCGGGGCGGTCGAGTCGCCGACGCGGATGGCCGTCTTGCAGATCAGGCACGGGACGACCTTGCCCCGGTCGTGCTCCTCGACGAGCATGAACTTCCGGCACCTCGGCTCCGGGCACTGCACCGCGAACACCATGACCCGCCCCCGCGTTCTGGATTGTGTATTAGTCTCCCCGATCCCGCGGGAGAATGCAAGAGGCCTCATGGTCTTCCGGCCTGAAGGGCCGATTAATATAGCCCAGCCCGTTAGGGCTGGGAACACGGGCCATCGAACGACCTCGGTCTGAAGGACCGATTAACTTTGTCGTCGGTCCCGTGAGGGCCGATGTGGGGAGACTGTCACCCCCTCGCGGACCCAGACGGTCCTTCAGACCGAAAACCATGTTGCATTCCGGTCCCAGCCCTAACGGGCTGGGCTATGGTAAGCGGCCCTTCAGGCCGAAAAAATCGAGGGCGGCGACTACAATTTTCGCCACACCCCGATCACCGACTTCCCCACTCGGCCGGCGAAGAGATGATCCAGCCAGCGAGACGTGGGAACGACCCGCGTATCCCAGAACGCGATCTGCTTCGCCGTCGGCATCGACTGGCCCAACACCAGCCGATTCCCGAGGGAGAGGATCATGCCGAGGCTGTCCAAGTAGGCGATCTTCACCAGCGCCAAGCCCGGCGGGGTGACGGCGGCGAGCGTGCGGCGGGTGTAACGGCGCGCGTGGCCGATGGCCTGGTCGAACGGCGAGAACAGGCACTGGTGCGCCGGGCTGAGGGCCACCACATGCCCGCCGGGCCGCAACAAGCGTTCGGCCCGGGCCATCTCGCCGCGGTCGTCCGTGATGTGTTCCAGAACGTCGATGTAAGCGATGGCGTCGTAGCGCGGTTCGGCCGGCAGGTCGGCCGTGGTGCCGACGATCACGTGAGGCTTGAGTGGCAAGTCCGGGCGGGCGGCGATCTCGGCGGCCAGCGCCGCGTCCGGCTCCAAGCAGGTCCAACTCTTTTCCGTGCCGGCGGCCAACGCCGTCGTCGTCAGGCCGATGCCGGCCCCCACTTCCAGCACGTCCCCGCGCACGAACGGCCGCAGGCAGGCCGACCAGTACGCCTTCCAGTTCTTGGCTTGGCCGAACAATTCCAGTTCCGTGCCGACGTAGGCGAAGCGCTCCGTCATGGGTCTCCCGGCGAGAGCGTGACGACCTCGGCGATGTAGTATTGGTAATCGCGGATGGGCAGGAACCCGGCCGAACTGCGCGAGCCGAGGATGATGAACAGGAACGCGATGGACAGGCCGATGCCTGTAAACAGCAGGTTCGCCAAGTGCCCGAAGGCCGTCGTCGCCCACACGGGGACGGCCCAGTCCGTCCCGTAGCGGACACTCACGACGGCTAGCATGGCGGCCAACACTGCGGCGATCAGCGTCAGATTGGCGAGCAGCAATCGCACTCCCACGCGGTCCGCGAACACGGCGATGGCGCTCAACCCGTGGACGATCAGCGAGAGGTAATTCATCCGCGATTGCCCGTGCAACCGCGTCGCCCGCGGGCACGGCTCCAGCACATAAGGGGTGCGGGACTTAAAAATCGTGGCCGCGTAGTGGTTCCACAAATCGGACTGGATGATGAGCCGGTTCAACAACCCATACGGCACGACGCTGAAGTTTCCCACCCGCACCTTGTGGCCGGTCAACAGCCGGTGCAGGAAGCGATACGTGTGATAGCCGATGCGGAATCGCCAACTCTCCGACCGCCGGATTCGCTCGGCGAAGACCACGCGACGGTCCCCTTCCGCGGCCGCCCGCCGCAGGAGCCGGGGCACGTCGGCCGGGGCGTCTTGGCCATCGCCGTCCATGACGACGACGTGCCGACACCGCCAATGGAGGGCGACATGCGTGACCCCAACGGCGATGGCCCGCTGGTGCCCAAGGTTCCCGCGCAGGTGCAGCACGCGGATCTCGGCGACGCACGGCAGCGCGGCGACGGCCGCGAACCCCGGCGGCGGCCCGGCGATGGACCCGTCGTTCACCAGCAGGATTCCGACCGTGAGCCGTTCTTGTCCGGCCACCTCGGAGAGGTGTCCCAACAGCAACCGCACCGCTTCCCAGTCGTCGAACACGGGGACGATGATGACGGTCGCGCGGTCCATCGGGAGGGTATAGCGGCGGCGAGGCGCGAAAGCGACCTCACCCCGCCGGACAAGCCGTCAGACCGGGGCGGCCGCCAGCGGTTCAATGCGGTCGAGATTCTGCCGCTTGCCGATGGCGATCAGGACGGTGCCCGGCTCCAAGACAGTCTCGCCGGTGGGGGCGTTGAGGGCGTCGCCGTTCGGGAGCAGCACGCCGACGACCGTCACGCCGTAGTCGTGGGCGAGGCCCGAGTCTCGCACCGTCCGCCCGGCGAGGGCGCTCCCCGCTTCGATGCGGAGTTCTTCCACTTGCAGGTCCTTGAAGGCGGACCGGGTGGCGGTCTCCATGAAGTGGAGCAGCGTCGGCTTCAGCACGGCCTGCACGGCCCGGTGCCCGCCCGTGAGGTACGGCGAGATGACTTTGTTGACGCCCACCTTCCGCAGCTTCGCCTCGGCCTCCTCTTCCTCGGCCCGGGCCACCAGTGTGAGTTTCGAGTTCAGCAGGCGGGCGCTCAGCGTGATGTACAGGTTCTCCGCGTCGGACCCGACGACGGTGATGAGCGCCTGCGCCCGCTCGATGCCCGCCTTGCGCAGGATGTCGTCGTCGGTGGCGGTGCCGTGCAACCGCAGGCCGTGGCGGTACGGCCAGTCGGCCGGCGGCGCGGCGGTGTCAATGACGACAAACTTCTGCCGCAGCCGCTCCAACTCGTCGCACACGATCTTGCCCATGCGACCGAAGCCGCAGACGATGAGGTGGCCGTGGAGGTGCTTGAGTTGCTCGTCCATGCGTTCTTTCCCCAACAGGTCGCGGAGTTCGCCGGTGACGACGCTGCGGATGGCGTCCGTGGCGATGTAGAAGAGGACGAAGATGCCGCCCAGGGCCAAGACCATCGTGAAGGCCCGGCCCGGCTTCGAGAGCGGCTGCGGGATCTCCCCATACCCGACCGTCGTGAGCGTGATGACGGTCATGTACAGGCCGTCGAAGAGGGACCACTTCGGCCCCTCGATCACCGGGTAACCCACGGTGCCGACGGCAACGATGGCCAAGAGGACCCAGAGCATCCGGCGGAGGCGCCGCGGCAGCATCCGGCGGTAAAGCCGGCCCGGCTTGTGGAGCCAGTGGCGGAGGCGGCGCTGGATCGCGGCCGACATGGGTCACGCGCGTGGTTGCGGGGGCCGTCGTCAATCTAGCTTACGCGGTCAGGCGGTCGCCGTCGCTCTGGAACGAATTGGCTGGCTAATCGTCCGCCCGCGCGGGGAGGTAGGGGGCCTTCCCGAAGGCGATTACCGGGAGGAAGAGGACAGGCAGCAGGATCAGGCCGACGGCGACGACGGCTGACCTCCCGAACCGCTTGGCGAGGCCCAGACTGGCCAAAATCCACACGACCGAGTTCACCCCGGGTACAAGAAGGCCGAGCGTCATCAGCCAAGCCTTTGGCAAGCCGTCAACCGCCATCCGCATCGTGTAGAAGACGTTCACGCCCGGCAACAGCACGTAAAACTGCGGGTAGCCGGCCCGGCTGAGCAGTTTGGCCCACACGACGAGAACGAACAGACTGATCAAAACGATGGGAACCAGGACAAAGCCGAACCGCTTCATCGGGAGGGCAATGCGTTCGCCGGCCGTCGTCTCGTGGACGAGCGCGGTAGACGTCTGCCCGCCGGGCCTTTGCAGCGTAAAGCCCAAACTGCCCGGCCCGTTGCGGTCCGCCCGGAAGCGGAAATCGGCGGGCCGAGGGCCGGGGGCCGCCCCGTCGGCCGGGGGCGTGAGGACGACGTGGATATCATACCCCCCGGCCCCGCGGCGAACGTCGATCTCTTGTTCCCACGTTTTGTACTGTTGCTGGTCGTAATTCATCATCGTGCCGCGGACCATCGACTTGATGTCAGCCCGGGTCAACTCGTATGCGTATCGGTCCAGCGCCAGATACGCGCCCCCGATGATTTCAGCCCAGATGGCGACGCCGTACGCCGCGAACATCAGCGTCTGGGCCAAGGGCGGCCGGTGGGTTGGCGGGCGAGTGGGCTTGCGCATGACGAGTCCGATTTGGGAGTGGCGCCGCCGGCGAGTGAGCATTGGCGGTGATGGCCGGTCAGGCGAATGTAGGGAAATCCGCCGTCATTGACAGCGCGAAACGGGATCGACTTGACGACTCATCCCCGGCCGACGAGCGGCATCTTGGTCGCCATCACCGTGAGGAACAGGACGTTCGCGTCCAGTGTCAGGCCGGCCATGTAGACGACGGCCTTGGCGACGTTCTCGACGGCCATCGTCGGCTCGACGGCCATTTCCCCGTTGGCTTGGACGATACCGACCTTCATGCGGGCGGTCATGTCGGTGGCGGCGTTGCCGATGTCGATTTGGCCGCAGGCGATGTCGTACGTGCGGCCATCGAGGGCGGTCGCTTTCGTCAGCCCGGTCATCGCGTGCTTGGTGGCCGTGTACGGCGCGGAGTTCGGCCGGGGCGTCTGGGCCGAGATCGAGCCGTTGTTGATGATGCGGCCGCCGCGCGGCAATTGGTCCTTCATCAGCCGGAAGGCGGCCTGCGTGCAAAGGAACGGGCCAGTCAGGTTCACGTCCACCACGCGGCGCCATTGCTCGAAGGTTACTTCTTCCAACGGCAGGGGTGGCGCGCCGGTGCCGGCGTTGTTGAACAGCAAGTCGAGCCGGCCGAAGTGTGCTTTCGTCGCGGTGAAGAGGGCATCGACGGAAGCGGGGTCGGTCACGTCGGCGGGGACGACGAGGGTTTTCCCCGCGCCCGCCAGCGCGGCGGTCTCTTCCAAGGCGTCGCGGCGGCGGCCGGTCAGCACGACAGTCCAGCCGTCTTCCACGAGGGCCACGGTGGTGGCCCGGCCGATGCCGGACCCGGCGCCGGTGACGAGCGCGATCTTACCGTGAGACGCCATCTGGACTCCTCGACGTTTTCAAGAAGAGAAGATTTCTCGCAAAGCTCGCGGAGGAAGCCAAGCTCGCCATGAGATCACGTTCCATTTGAGCGTGGTAACGGAGCGACATCCCTGCTGGCGTTCGACCCTTTGCGAGCTTTGCTTCCTTTGCGGGCTTTGCGAGAAATCTTCTCTTCGTTCGTGAAAAACAAAAAGCCCCGGTTATTAGCCGGGGCCTTCGCGGTTCGTGGTGACGGTTACTGCCATTCCGAGGCGTTCGACGCGCTGACTTGGCGGACCAGGCAAAAGGCATCCACTCTGGCAAGAAAGGCCGCGAGGTCGAGAATCTCCGGGAAGAAGTCCCGGGGTATTCAGAGGTTACTCAGAACGCGGCTCTTGAATCCGACGATTACCCTTGGCGTTGACCCTGTTCGGCATTGGCACTCGGCGATGGCAAAAGCAGTCGCAATCGTACCCAACTCGAATCGTGTCTATCCGGATAATCTCCTAAGGGGCCACAACTCTTGGCGAGGGACCATCCCCGTCTGGAGTTGATTATAACCCGCGTGGCTTGGGCAAGCAAACATTCATTGGCAATTTCCGCAAGATCGCCGAAGAAGGGCTTCCACGCCATGTGGGCGGGCGGGCCGCCTTCCGCAACCGGAACAGCTTGCCGAGTTTGCCGAGCGGCGAAGAATGGTTTGGAAAATGTCGCGCAACTCCGGAATCGGCCGGCGTATCCCCAATGCGAAGAGGGGGCAACCGTGGACGCCCCGCCACTAGGACAAGGACGAACGCAATGAACGGCGAAATTATCAATGGCCTGAGCTGGTTCGGCCTGGGCGTCGGCGTAGTGATGGTGTTCGTGGTGCTGGACCAACTGCTCCGCCACCTGACCAACACCTTCGGCGCCCGCCCGGCCCAGTGAGGCCCGGTCAGCCTTCTTCCCACACGCTCGCGTAGGCCCCGCTCGTTTCCATGTGGGCGGCCATCGCTTGATAGAACGGGTGATTGGAGAGCGTGGCGCTGTCGCCGATCACGATCAGTGAGCGGCGGGCGCGGGTGAAGGCGACGTTGGTGCGGCGGGTGTCGGCAAGGAAGCCGATCTCGCCCTTTGTGTTTGAGCGCACGAACGAGACGATGACGGCCTCCTTCTCGCGGCCTTGGAAGCCGTCCACGCTGTCCACTTCCACGTCGGGCACGTCTTCCAATTTCTCCCGCAGCAAACGCACTTGAGCGCGGTACGGCGTGATGACGCCGATCAATTCCGCGGGCACCCCGGCGGCCAACAACCGTCTGGCATAAATCACGGCTAAGTCCGCTTCTTGCGGGTTGCGCCGGCTGCCGCTCTCTTCTTCCAACTCTTCGTCATACCCGGCTCCGGCGGTGTCGATGAACTTCATCGGCTGTTCGGTCAGCACGTCTCGCGTCACCCCTTCCAAATCACACAAGAGATGCCCGGCGACGGAGTCGTGCGCCACCAACGCCCCGCCGTAGAACTCGGCATTGGGGAAGGCCATGATCGCCGCGTTCATGCGGTGCTGC
Source organism: Zavarzinella sp. (assembly GCA_043767785.1). Lineage (GTDB taxonomy): Bacteria > Planctomycetota > Planctomycetia > Gemmatales > Gemmataceae > Zavarzinella. The sequence continues at coordinate 7,197 of JAYUGD010001184.1, forward strand.
ACCGTCAGCAGGCGGGCGACCCCGGCGCCGAACCGGCCCGCGAGGCGTTCCATCAGGCTGACGGACAGGCCGCGCTCGGCTGCCTCCCGCGAGAGGACGGTGGCGGGCAATTGTCGGTGGTCCCCGGCGAGAATCACCTTCTCGACGCGCGACAGCGGCAGCCAGCTCGCCGGCTCGGTACTTTGGCCGGCCTCGTCGATCACCGCCATGTCGAAGCGGCGGTTGCCCAGCACGTCGCTGCTCAGGCCGGTGAGCGTGCCGCAGATGACGCGTGCCTCGTTCAAAATCTTCTCGGCGGCCAGCGCCTCGGCCTTGCGGGCTTCGTCCAACAGGGCGCGGGCTTCGCGCCGCATCGCCCCCTTCTCGCCGGGTTGCGGCTTATCGCGCGTCCACTTGTCGGCCTGCCGGAACAACGCCCGCGCATCCTTGGCGAACTGCCGGGCCTGCCGGGCGTCGGCGTGCTTTTGCACCAGCAAGTCCAACGCCCGATCTCGAAGACTCGGGTCCACGCGGGCCGGGTGGCCGACGCGCACAGGGCGCTCGCCGGCCGCGAGGAGTTTTTCCAACAGGTTGTCCACGGCATGATTGCTCGGCGCGCACGCCAGCACGCGCTGCCCACGGGCGACGGCTTGCCGAATCACTTCGACCACCGTGGTCGTCTTCCCCGTGCCCGGCGGCCCGT
>JAYUGD010001185.1:0-7873 GCA_043767785.1 Zavarzinella sp.
CCTCTTTGCGAGCTTTGCGTGAAATGTTTTCTCTTTGCTTTCGTGAGTGTTTATGAGCGCCGAAGCCATCATTTTCATCGACGGCGGCTCGCGGGGGAACCCGGGGGACGCCTCGTATGCCGTCGTGCTACAACCGGCCGGCGGGCGGGCGGTCATTGAAGAAACCGGGTATTTGGGGAAGGCGACCAACAACGTCGCGGAATATACGGCGTTGATTAAGGCCTTGGAACTCGCTTCCCGGCACGGGTTCAAGTCGATTCACATTAACAGCGACAGCGAACTGCTCGTCCGGCAGATGTCCGGGGAGTACCGCGTCAAGAACGAGGATCTCAAAGGCCTCTTCGACGAAGCGTCGGCCCTGCGCCGGCAGTTCGGCAGCGTGGACATCACCCACGTTCGCCGGGAGCAGAACAAGCGGGCCGACGAGTTGTGCAACATTACGCTCGACAAGGCGACCAAGAAGGAGCCGAAGGCCGCCAAGTCGGCGGGGCCGAAGGCCCTCAAGCAAGTGACGGCGATCAGCGACGGCCGCGTACGGGCCGACTGCGTCGAATGTTTGCAGTCGGCTCAGGCGTGCTGGTCGCGGGGCGAGAAATTGCCGGACGCCGCGATGGTGTGGGACCAACTCTGGAGCATTTTGGAGGAGGCGGGCGTCCTGCGGAAGTGAGCCGAAGAAACCTCACCCCCCAACCCCCTCTCCGCGGCGGAGAGGGGGAGCAAGTGGGCAAAAACCTTCTTGGATTGGTCCCCCTCTCCGCCGCGGAGAGGGGGTTAGGGGGTGAGGTAAGCGGCAATTCACGGCCCCGTCCCTAAAATGCAGGGACCACCCTCACGCCCGGGTCTTCTGTTCATGCCGTCCCCGAAAAAAGCCAAAGTCAAAGCGGCAGCGCCGACGCCCGCCGATTACCGGATGCCCGCCGAGTGGGAACCGCACGCCGGCACATGGCTGGCGTGGCCGCACCAAGCCTCCGATTGGCCGGGCCGCATGGGGCCGATCCCGTGGGTGTACGGCGAAATCGTCAAGCGCCTCAGTCGCGTGGAACACGTCCACATTTTGGTGCAATCCCCGGCGAAAGAGGCGGCCGTCCGAAAACTGCTCAACAAGTTCCACGTCGATGCGGCCAACGTCTCGTTTTGGCAGTGGCCGACGGACCGCGTGTGGACCCGCGACTCCGGGCCGACGTTCGTGGTGAACGACAAAGGTGAAAAGGGCGTGGTCGATTGGCGGTTCAACGCCTGGGCCAAGTACGACAACCACGAGTACGACGACGCCATCCCCGGCCGCGTTGCGAAGGCGACGAAACTCCCCGTCTGGCAGCCGAAAGTCCGCGGCCAGCGCGTGGTGCTGGAAGGCGGCAGCATCGACGTGAACGGCGACGGCCTGCTGCTCACCACGGAAGAATGCCTCTTGAGCAACGTGCAGGCCCGCAATCCGGGGATGACGCAGACGGACTACGAGAAGGTTTTCGCCGAGTACCTCGGCATCAAAAAAGTGCTCTGGCTCGGCCGCGGCATCGCCGGCGACGACACGCACGGCCACATCGACGACCTCGCCCGCTTCGTCGGCCCGCGCCGCATCGTCACGGCCGTCGAAGACAACGAGAACGACGACAACTACGCCCCCCTGCGGGCCAACCTCGAACGCCTGCACGGCATCACGGACGCCGAGGGGGGCCACTTCGACGTGATCCCCTTGCCGATGCCCAGCCCCATCGTCTTCCACAACCAACGACTCCCCGCCAGTTACGCCAACTTCTACATTGCCAACGGCTTGGTGTTGGCGCCCACGTTCAACGACGAAAACGACCGCTATGCCCTCGGCATCTTGGGCGAAGTCTTCCCCGACCACAAAGTGGTCGGCATCCACTGCGGCGATTTGGTGTATGGGCTGGGCACATTGCACTGCATGACCCAGCAGCAGCCCCAGTAAAGCCGGGTTTTGGTCCGGATTGAGAAACGCACGGAGGACATAGCCATTCAGAACCTCGACCAACTGGCGGCGCTCATTCAGCGGGACCGCGAAGCGTTGCTCTCCCGGTGGCGCGGGCAAGTGAGGGAGCTTCCCTCGGCGAAGAACTTGGACGTGCCGACGCTCAACGATCACTTGCCAAATCTGCTGGACGAATTGGCGGCGGCGCTGCGGGCGCCGTCCGAACAGACGATCCCGGAAGTGCTCCGCGAAGGCAGTTCCCCGGCGCACGGCCTCCAGCGGGTCCACGACGCCTTCGACATTGAAGAAGTGGTCGCCGAGTACAACATCCTGCGCGGCTGCATCCACGACTTGGCCACGGGCAACGGGTTGATCCTTCAGGGGAAGCCGTTCCACATCATCAACCAGATTTTGGACGGGGCGATCGGCTTGGCCGTGCAGACCTTTGCGACGCAGCAAGCGCTGAACGTGCAGCGCCGCCGCGACGAGTACCTCGCCTTCGTGGCCCACGACCTCCGGACGCCCCTGAACGCCATTTCCCTGTCGGCGCGAGTTTTGGAGATGACGCTGCCGGGCCGGGGAACCGGCCCCGAAGCCGGCCAAATGCTCAACGCCTTGCGCCGGAATGTGCTGCAACTGGAGGGGTTGGTCAGCAAGATACTGGAAGAAAACGCCAACCTCCAGACGGAGACCGGCGTCAAAATGCAGCGCCGGTCCTTTGACTTGTGGCCGCTGGTCGAGGCCCTCATCCATGACCTCCACCCCGTGGCGGGGACTAACAGTACCCGACTGATCAACGCAATCCCCGACGACTTGGTCGTCTCCGGGGATGCCAGTTTGTTGCGGCGCGTCTTCCAAAACTTAATCGCCAACGCCATCAAATACACGCCTCGCGGCGCGGTGACCATCGGGGCGCGGGGCCTTGGTGACGACGGCGCCGTCGAATGCTGGGTGAGCGACGACGGGGCGGGAATCCCCGGAGACCTGATCGAAAAAGTCTTCGACAAGGGCGAAACCGACGCGGAGGCCGCGGGGGGCATGGGCTTGGGCCTCGCCATCGTGAAGACGTTCACGGAAGCCCACGGCGGCAAGGTGACCGTCGAAAGCGAAGAAGGTGTCGGCTCGACATTTCGGTTCACGCTGCCGGGCCGTTCCGGAAGCGACAATTGAAGCCCGGCAGTGTTGGAACACAAAAGTTGTCAGCGGGAGGAGGCGTCGGATGCTCGAAGAACTTTGGCTGGTTCACCCCGATGACGTGATGTGTGAAGCGTTCCGGCGCCGCTTCGAAGGGCTGCCGAATGTCCGCGTGGTCAAAGGCCGGTTCGAGGACTTGGAACCGCACGACTGTTTTGTCACCGCGGGCAACGCATTCGGCCTGATGACGGCCGGGATCGATGCCGCCGTCATCAGGCGGTTTGGTGAGTCGCTCATGCAACAGGTTCAGTACCACATCATGGACCAGTATTTCGGGGAGCAGCCGGTTGGCACAGCGTTCATCTTGCCGACAGGAGACCCGACGTTGCCATTTCTGGCCCACGCCCCGACCATGCGGGTTCCCGGCAACATCGAGGGGACCGACAAGGTGTACGTCGCCACGTGGGCGGCATTGCTGGCGATTCAAGCCCACAACCAGTCGTCCGCTCAGCGGATCGAAGTCGTGGCAATTCCTGCCATGGGCACCGGGTTCGGTGGAGTGCCATACGACGAAGCCGCCCGCCAAATGGCCGTGGCATACCGGCATCTATTGGAACCTCCGCATCGGCTCGACTGGGACTTTGTGGTTCAACGACAACTGGCCATCTGTTACGACGGTAAACGGCAGGTCGTACGGTAATTGGCTGAGTCCCCGAGCGATTACCGGCGTGCCGTCTCGGCGGTGATTCCATGCGGCGGGGACGCGGACACCACGGCCGCCATCGTGGGGTCGATTGTCGGCAGCGGCGTGGGCCGGGCCGGCATTCCGACGGCGTGGGCGGACCGGATCTGGGAATGGCCCCGCTCCGTGCCGTGGATGACACACTTGGCGGAAGCGACGAGCAAAGCCGTCACGTCGGGCGTGCCTTCAGCCCCGCCCAAGGTCTTTCCACTGGTGGGTTACGCCCGAAATGCGGTCTTCCTGACCGTGGTGTTGGCGCATGTCGCCCGGCGGCTGTTTCCGCCGTATTGATGGTCAACTCACTCGGGCGGTGTAAATTCACACTGGGGTCAACGCGCGGGAGCGACGGCGTGGAATTTTCGTGGTCGCAAGTGCAAGACTGGTCGATCCGGCCGACGTTATTGACCGTCGCGGTCAGCTTCGCCGTGTTGGCGGCCCTGCTGTGGCCGCTCGAGCGCTTGTTCCCGGCCAGACGCCGCCAGCCGATCCGGCGGGCCGGCTTCGCCCCGGACGTGTTCTTTTGGTTCTTTACGCCACTCGTTACCAAGGCCATTACTTACGCGGTCGTCACCTTCGCCCTCGGCGTTTTGTTGCCACTCACCGGGCGGCCCGCCGACTTATCCGTTTCGGACGGGTGGGGGCCGGTCGGCCGGCAGCCGCTCTGGCTCCAGTTCGTCGAAGTGTTGGCAATGGCCGACTTCATCTTCTATTGGACCCACCGCTGGTTCCACACGACTCGGCTGTGGCCGTTCCACGCGGTCCACCACAGTAGCCGAGACTTGGACTGGCTTTCGGCGATGCGGTTCCATCCCGTGAACGACCTCCTGACCCGACTGTGCCAGGCCATTCCGCTGATCCTGCTCGGATTTTCGCCGGTGGCCGTGGTCGGCATGGTGCCGGTCGTGGTGCTGTTCATCATTGTCACGCACGCGAATGTGCCGTGGGACTGGGGGCCGTTGCGGCGGGTGATCGTCAGCCCGCGGTATCACCAATGGCACCACAGTAGTGAAGACGCAGCCATCGATCGGAACTTCGCCGGCGTCCTCGTCGTGTGGGATTGGCTTTTCGGCACGCTGCATCTTCCGGGCGACCGGATGCCGAGCGAGTTCGGCGTGAAAGGCGGCGAAGCGCCGGGAGGGGCGTTGTATCGACTGGCGTACCCGTTCTGGTCGCCGCGCAAGGCTGACTCGCTCAGTGGCGACTGATCGGGAGCGAGTGGCGACAACTCGGCCGGGCGGCATTTCGCGAATCCTTCATGTTCCGCCCGGAGAATTGAAAATTGGGTATAACGTACCCCCGGGTCACTCCCCCTCGAACCAAGGCCGCACTTGGTTTTGACGGGCTTTGATAACCCGAACCCGCGTTGCTCACCGTTTCCTCGCCAAAGGCCCGCATGGACGAGAAATCAACGGCCGAACCCCCCTTCGTGACCACGTTGAGTCACGCCGCCGCCGACCCGTTTCGGCTGCTCGTGGAAGCCGTCAAGGACTACGGCATCTTCATGCTCGACCCGGCCGGGAACGTCTCCAGTTGGAACCCCGGGGCCGCGAAGATCAACGGGTATCCGGCCAACGAAATCATCGGCCAACCCTTCTCCCTTTTTTACACCGCCGAGGACGTGGCGGCGGGCCTGCCGCGGCGGGGGCTGCAAATCGCCTTGGAGGAAGGGCGCTTCGAGGAAGAGGGCATCCGCGTCCGGAAGGGCGGGGAGCCGTTCTGGGCCGTCGTCACGATCACGGACATTCACGACGCCTTCGGGCAGCACGTCGGCTTCGCCAACGTCACGCGGGACATCACCGAGCGCAAGCGGGCCGAGGAGATGGTACTGTGGCGGGACCGGGCCATCCAGTCGTTCGTCCAAGGGCTGTGCATCACCGGCCCGACGCTGCCGGACAATCCCATCATCTACGTCAACGACAGTTTTCTCCGCATCACCGGGTACGCCCGAGAGGACGTGCTGGGCAAGAACTGCCGGTTCCTCCAGGGGCCGAAGACGTCCCCGGAAGAGACGGCCCGGCTCCGGGCCGCGATCCGCGCCGGCGAAGCGTGTTCGGTGGAACTGCTCAATTACCGCAAGGACGGCACGCCGTTCTGGAACGGCCTGTCGGTCTCGCCGATCCGCGACGCCGCCGGCCAATTGGCGCATTTCGTCGGCGTGCTGTCCGACGTCTCGCCGACGAAAGTGTTGGAGCAACAACTCCGGCAGGCCCAGAAAATGGAGGCCATCGGCCAGTTGGCGGCCGGCGTGGCCCACGACTTCAACAACCTGCTGACGGTGATTTCCGGCTACGGCGAACTCCTCCTCGGGGCGCTGCCGGCGGACGACGCCAACCGGGACGCCGTCATTTCAATCTGCGAGGCCGGGGAGCGGGCGGCCGGGCTGACCCGCCAACTCCTCTCGTTCAGCCGCCGCGCGGTGCTGGAGACGCGGGTGCTGGACCTCAACGAGGTGGTGGCCGAAGCGGAGCAAATGCTGCGGCGGATGATCGGGGAAGACATTGTCCTCACGACCGTCCTCGGCCCGGACATTCGCCGGATCAAGGCGGACCGCAGCCAGATCGGGCAAGTCCTGATGAATTTGGTCATCAACGCCCGGACGCGATGCCGCAAGGCGGCAACCTCACCATCGAAACGTCGGACGTCTCCTTGGACGACGCCCACATCGAAAAACACGCGGAGAGCCGGCCGGGCCGCTACGTCAAACTGGCGGTCAGCGACAACGGGTCGGGGATGACCCCCGAGGTCCAAGTCCATGTGTTCGAGCCGTTCTTCTCCACGAAAGGGGCGGGAAAGGGGTCCGGGCTGGGGTTGGCGACCGTCCACGGCATTGTCAAGCAGTGCGGGGGGAGCATCGATATTTATTCGGAACCGGGCCTCGGCACGACGTTTAAGGTTTATTTTCCGGCCGTCGACGAGCCGCTCGCCCCGGCCACGCACAAGCGGGCCACGAAAGTGACGGGCGGGACGGAGACGGTGTTGTTGGTCGAGGACGAAAGCGCCGTCCGGGCCATCGCCCTGCTCGCGCTTCAGACGCAAGGGTACGCCGTACTCCACGCGGAAAGCGGCAAAAAGGCGCTGAGGCTCGTTGAGCGGCATGTCGGCCACATCGACTTGCTCGTCACGGACGTCGTGATGCCGGGGATGAGCGGCCGGGAATTGGCCGACACGCTCAGCGCCAAGCACCCGAGTCTCAAAATCCTGTACATGAGCGGCTACACGGACGACGCCATCATTCGCCACGGGATCTTACAGGCGGAAGTCGCCTTCCTTCAAAAGCCGTACACGCCGCTGGCGCTCGCCCGGAAAGTCCGGGAAGTGTTGGACAAGCCACTGGCCCCGGCCCCGACGGAAGCTCTCACCCGGCCCGACGGCGTTGCTTGATCGGGCCTTCCGACTCCAGTTGCCCGGTCACTCATTCAGGACTGACCGATGGCGTTTCTTGTCCGGACCTGACGGGTTAGTCAGAATGTTCCGGTTGCGCCGTCCCTGCCGCCGGGGGGGGCGGGCCAGTTTCGGCCAATTCGCGTTGCGAGGCTTGGTAAGCCAAGTATGATTGGCGAGAGGTTGAAGCCGTGCCGGTCGGGCGGGGTGCGCGGGTCGGGCAGGCGGGGAATACCGACATTCTCCGAGGTTTGCTCAAGGCGCGTCCCCGCGTTGTCGCCGACAATGGCTCTCTCCGGGATCAGGATTTTCCTCCTCATTACAGTCACGCGGCGTTCAAAAATGAACGCCGTCCGAGTCACCTGAATTTCAGGCCCTGACGTAATTGTTACGGGGGCTTGACCTTCCGGCGAAAATGCTGGGGATACCGCTCTCCCCACAAACTCACCACACGCACTCGATTCCCGGCCGCGGCCGGGGGGTCGGGCGGGTGAGAGCGGTTTCCCGAGTCGTTCCTCTTAGTTGCACAACCGGACACGGCGACCATGGTACCCACCTCGTTTACTCGCAAGTTCTTGATAGTCCTTGCCTCCCTCGTGTGCGTCTTCTACCTGGCGTACCGGGCGTGGTTCACGTTCAACGTCAGCGGGCCGTACGCGATGACGGCGTCGATCCTGCTCTACGTC
>JAYUGD010001186.1:0-2813 GCA_043767785.1 Zavarzinella sp.
GTTGCTCACTCCGCCAACAACTCTCGCACCGCCCGCTCCAACTCCTTCACGCCCGGCGCCACGGCCGCTTCCAACGGCGGGCTGTACGGCGTCGGGCAGTGGACGCCGTGCAATCGCTTAATCGGGGCGTCGAGATAATTGAAGCCCTCGTCCGCGATGCAGGCGGCGATCTCGGACCCCAGGCCGAAGGGGCCGAAAGCGCCGTCGGCGATGAGCAGGCGGCCGGTTTTCTTCACGGAGGTCAGGATCGTCGCCGTGTCCAGCGGGGCGACGGTGCGCGGGTCGATTAACTCGACGGAGAGACCTTCCTTCGCCAAGGTGTCGCACACCTTGAGGGCATGTTGCACCATGAGGGCGAGGGCCACGACGGTCACGTCCTTGCCTTCGCGGACGACGGCGGCCTGGCCGAAGGGGATTTCCTCGTCGTCGGGGACCATGCCTTTCACGGTCAGGATTTCGCGGTGTTCGAGGAAGACGACCGGGTCGTTGCAGCGCAGGGCGTGCTTGAGCAAGCCCTTGGCGTCGCGCGGGTTGGACGGGACCACCACGCGCAGGCCGGGGCAGTGGGCGAACAGGGTGTGGTAACTGCCGGAGTGGTGCGTCGCGGCCGAGTGGCCGATGCCGATGCAGCCGCGCAGCAGGACCGGCATTTTGAGCCGGCCGCTGGACATGTACTGCATCTTGGCGATCTGGTTGATGATCTCGCCGAGGCCGTCGAGGACGAAGTCCGCGAACATAAAGTCGATCACCGGGCGTCCGCCGGTCATGGCCGCCCCGCCGGCGAGGCCGACGAAGCCGCGCTCGCAGATGGGCGTGTCGCACAGGCGGACCGGGCCGTGCTTCTCAAACAGGCCGAACGTCGTCTTGAAGTTGCCGCCGCGGACGCCGATGCCCTCACCCATCACGAAGATGGCCGGGTTGACTTCCATCTCGTCCCGCAGGGCTTCGAGCGTTGCCTGCATGATGGTGACTTCCCGCATCGGGGCGCCGGCCGGCATCGGCTTGATGGGCGTCGGCTCGGCGAAGACGTGCGTCGTCGCCGTCGCCGGGTCGGGCCACGGGCTGGCCTCGGCGAACTTCTGGGCCTCCGCGGCCTCGGCCTTCATCGCCGCGTCGATCTCGGCGAGTTGCGAATCCGTCGCCAATTTCTTGGAGAGCAGGTGTTCGCGGAACGTCTTGATCGGGCAGCGCGTTTTCCACTGCTCCACGTCTTCCTTGGTGCGGTAGGTGAAGTCCCCCATGCCCTCGGCGTGGGCGCGCGTGCGGTAGGTGCGCGCCTCGATCAGCGTTGGCCCTTCGCCGGCCTTGGCCCGCTTGATCGCCTCGCCGGCCGCGGCGCGCACGGCCAGCACGTCGTTGCCGTCCACCGCGACGCCGGGCATGCCGTAGGCGGCGGCCCGGCTGGCCACGTCCGGGTTGCCGGCCGCGTAGGAGAAGGGGACTTCCGTGGCGAACTGGTTGTTCTCGCACACGAACAACGCCGGCAGCTTCCAGATGCTGGCCATGTTCAGGCCTTCGTGGAAGGCCCCGTTGTTCGAGGCGCCGTCCCCGAAGAAGGCGACGCCGACGTTGTCCTTTTTCAGCAGCTTGAAGGTGTACCCGGCCCCAGCCGCTTGCAGGATGCACGGGCCGACGATGCCGCTGGTGCCCATCATCCCGACTTCCGGGGAGAACAAGTGCATCGACCCGCCGCGGCCCTGCGAACACCCCGTCGCCCGGCCGAACAACTCGGCAAACAACTCCCGCGGCGGCACCCCCTTGGCGAGGGCGTGGCCGTGGCCGCGGTGCGTGCTGAAGACTACGTCGGCCGGCCGCAGGTGGGCGCACACGCCGACGGCGATGGCCTCCTGCCCGACGTAGGTGTGACAGGCGCCATGAACCAACCCGGCCTGATGGCAGCGGGCCAGTTGCTCCTCGCACACGCGGATGCGCACCATCTCGCGGTACAGGGCGATTTCCGCGGACTCACGTTTACTTGCCAATGGTTCCCCCGGCGTTCATCGCCAAGTTGCCGCCGTCCATCGGGATCAGCGCCCCGGTGATCCAAGAAGAAGCGTCCGACGCCAACAATACGGATAAGCCCTTGATGTCGTCCGGCTGCCCCAATCGCCCGCGCGGGATGCCGGCCAGGAAGCGCGTCTCCAACGCCGGGTCGGCGGCGATCCGCTCGCGGAGGCCGGGATTGATGACCTGCGCCGGCAAGATGGCGTTCACGCGCACGCCGCGCCCGGCCCACTCGGCGCTGAGTTCGCGCGTCATCTGCACGACGGCCCCCATCGCCATGCTGTAAGCGATGTGCCCGCGGCCCAAGGCCGTGATGCTGGCCAGCGAACCGATGTTCACAATGCTGCCGCGACCCGCCGCCAACATCCGGCGGCCGGCCTCCTGACACATGGCGAACCGGCCGATGACGAGGTTTTGCAGCACCTTTTGCACGGTCTCGATGGCAATCGTCTCGGGCGCGCCGAGCAGGCCGTCCCCGGCGACGTTCCCCAAGAAGTCGAGCCGGGAGAATTCCTTGTCCACGCGGGCGAACATCTCGCGGATGCTATTGGGGTCCGACACGTCGCACACCTGCGGCAACGCCTTCCGGCCCAGTTTCCGAATGTCCGTCGCGGTCGCTTCCAAGCCGGCGGTGTCGCGGTCCACGATCGTCACGTCGGCGCCGAACTCGGCTAAGGCAATGGCCATCGCCCGGCCCAAGCCGCTGGCGGCCCCGGAGACGAGGGCCACGCGGCCGGTAAGGTCGAACAGATCAGGCATCATTGAACCTCACAAAGCAAAGACATTTCTCGCAAAGTTCGCAAAGAGGC
>JAYUGD010001187.1:0-2803 GCA_043767785.1 Zavarzinella sp.
CGCCCCCGCCGGCCGATTTTTGCACAAGCTCTGCGCGTGGCGCCCAAGTCTTTGAAGTTCGCGGTGATGTGTGCCCTCTCGGCCGAACACGACCGCGACACCGTCGCGGCCGGCGACGTGGTCGAGCCGCCGTTGACATACCGCACCGGCGGGCCGGGCGACTGGCGCTACACGGGCGAGGCGCCGGTCGACGATTCGTGGCGGCACCCGGGCTTCGACGACTCGGCGTGGGAAAAGCTGGTTGCGTCGCGAGCCGGCGCCCCGGCCAGCGGGGCCGAGGGGTCCTACGAATTCATGACGTGTGAAAAGGCCGGGGCATCGCAACTCAGCCCGCGAGAAATCCCCACCTTCAACTCAGTCTACTCGATCCGCTTCGAGTTCGACGTGCCGGCCCCGACGGTGGCCCCGGAGGCGACGACATGACCGACGCCCGCCCTTCGCTCGTGTTAATCCCGCAGCATTTCGGCTGCCTCGTCTTCGAGCGGCGGACGAGCCGGTATTTGCCGTTCGACCGCGAAGCCACAGCCCTGTTGATGCGAATGCACGGCGAGGGGATCGATGCCGTCCTCGGGGACTCGGGCGAGCCGGACGCCGTCCTCGGCTTCGTGCAATGCTTCGACGACCGCGGCTTCTTCACCCGACGCGGGCGGCTGGACGCGACGATTCTGGCTGTCGATGTCCCCGCCGATCACCTCGTCGGCCCACTGGCGACGCACGTGGAAATCATCGGCGCGTGCAACTTGGCCTGTTCCCACTGCTTCGCCGGGGCGTTGCCGCGGAACGAGAACCCGTTGTCCGTGGCTGAGATGGACACGTTGTTCGGAGACTTGGCGGCCGTCGGCTCCATGCGCCTCGGCCTCACCGGCGGCGAACCGCTGCTGCGGAAAGACGTGTTCGACATTCTGGACGCCGCCACCGCCCGCGGCCTGCACCCGTGCCTGACGACCAACGGCCTCTTGGTGACGGAGCGAATTGCCCGCGAACTCGGCAAGCGCCGTCTGGTGTGGCTCAACGTCAGCCTCGACGGCCCCGACCGCGAGACCAACGACGCCGTCCGCGGGGCCGGGGTGTTCGATGCCGTGATCGAGAAGTTGACACTATTGGGTAAGCACGCCCGCTTCACGCTGGCCTTCACGCTGATGAAGACCAACGTGCATTTGGCGAAGCAGTGTGCCGCGCTGGCGCACCGTGTCGGGGCGCACACGGCCGTCTTCCGCCCCATGTACCCGGCCGGCACGGGCCTCCATCACCTCGACCTGATGCCGACGTTCCGGCAATACACCGCGGCCTTGGACGACCTGCGCACGCTCGACCTGCCGGGCAACGACCTGCACGGCCTTGACGTGTTCAGCCCGCAGACGCGGGCCGCGACGGAGCCACAGATTCACCGCTCGCAGACGTGCGGGGCCGGGCAGCACGTCTGCTCCGTCTCGGTGCAGGGGGACGTGAACCCGTGCAGTTTTCTGGGAAGCGCCTTCAACGCCGGCAACGTCCGCGAGACGCCGTTCCCCGAAATCTGGCGGCGAAGCGAAACGATGCGCCGCATGCGCCGGGAATTGCCCGCCGACGGCTTCCAAGGCGGCTGCCGCGCCCGGTCGCTGGTGTTCGCCGGCTCCGCCGACGCCGCCGACCCGTGGTACAACGAACACCAAGCCGACGGCGGCTGCTACCACCCCGGCGACAACGTGGAAGTGACCGGCCGCGTGGCGCTGCCGATGGCGTGAAGAATTGAGACGGACGCATCCGTTCGCTTGCTCCCCCTCTCCGCCGCGGAGAGGGGGCCGGGGGGTGAGGTTGTCTTTGGGTCCGAGCCGAGACCTCACCCCCTAACCCCCTCTCCGCGGCGGAGAGGGGGAACCAGACCGCCGAACCGAGGCGAACATGCTCCCCCCCGAATACCAACACCTCGCCGTCGAGTTCGAGCCGGAGGGGAACCCGCGCGTCCCGTTCGAGGCCGGCCAGTTCTTGGAGCGGGCCGGCAACCTCGCCGGGGCCGCGACGCTGTACGACCGGGCCTACGGCCTCGCCCCGGAGGACGCCGAGATCCGCACGGCCTTCGCGGCTCTGCTGGACAAACTTCAACGCACTGACCACGGCCTCGTCTGGCGGTACGTCCCCGGCGGCGTGTTCCTGATGGGCCATCACTTCAGTGAGCCGGACGAGCGGCCGTGGCACCCGGTGTGGTTGAAGCCGTACTGGGTGACGGACACTTGCGTGACTTACGCCGACTATTTCCGGCTCATGGAGTGGGACTACGACAATCGGTACGCCGACCGAGTCTACCCTCCCGACTCGGCGTATGACTTTTTGCGCGAGAACGAGTACGCCCTCCACTGGACTGACCGGACAGCGGGGATGTATTCCGGCGGCACGGCGGACAACATGAAGGACACCCGTGCGGAATCCCGGGCCAGCGAAGAGGAAGACCGGATCGACTTGAAGCCCTACGTCGCCGTCTCGTACCAGATGGCTGCCCTCGTGGGCCACAAGCTGACGACTGATTCGACCGGCATGTCTTACCGCCTGCCGACCGAAGCCCAATGGGAGAAGGCGGCCCGCGGCGGGCTGATCGGCGCCCCGTTCCCGTGGGGGTGGGAGCCGGCGACGCCGGAGCGCATCGACTGCGGCCGGTTCTACGACTTCGGCATCAAGCCCATGCGGAGTCTGCCGGCGAACGCCTACGGCCTCTTCGGTATGTGCGGCGGCGTGTGGGAGTGGACGAGCGACTTTTACGACCGCGACTATTACCGCAACGCCCCGCACGAAGACCCGCCCGGCCCCGCGACGGGCGAAGAGCGCGTCC